>DAOVKH010000046.1 GCA_030631875.1 Deltaproteobacteria bacterium
CCGTAAGACCTGGAAGGGCGACGGAGTATTCGCCTCTACACTTGAGGCCATGGATAAGCTCAAGGGCTACGAAGGTTATAACGTAATATGTACGGTAACTAAGACGAACGTGTCGCAGTTGACGAAGATGGTCGAGTTCTTCCACAGAGAAGAAGTTCCGGCAACGATGCTAAATATGCTCCGTTGCACATTACCCGGCTCGCGCGAGATGAAACCATCTGACCCGTTGGCGGCTCGCCACTTTATAGCCGCGCTTGAACGTACCCACGAACTCTATAAAGAGACCGGCCGTAAGTTGGTCGTCGTAAACTTCGCCAATATTCTGATAAGTATTCTCGCACCGACGGCCAGACGCCTGATGTGTGACATCTCACCATGCGGCGGTGGCAGAGCATTCTTCGCCTTAGCTCCAGACGGCGGCCTTTATCCGTGTAGTGAGTTCATTGGGTTGCCTGAGTTCAGAGGCGGCAATCTATTCAAGGACAAAATAGAGAAGGTATTAAAGTCCGAACCATTCATGAAGGTCATTGAACGTAAGGTCGAGGATATAGACGGTTGCAGGGATTGTGCTATACGACACTTCTGTGGCTCGCCGTGTCCGGCCGAGGCCCATGAGATGAACGGATCTATGAAAGAAATAGGTGCATTCTGCGAGTTCTATGAGGAGCAGGCTCGCTTCGCATTCAGGCTCATAGCCGACGGCCTGGCAGATGACTACCTGTGGGACGGCTGGGACAAAGGCACGAAGACGACCTTTAATATGGCATAGGTGCGTGCCGTTCATAGAAGAATCCTAAAAAAGTTATTCAACAAATCCTCATTTGTGCGGCGATAGAGCCACATCGCCGTACTTTTCGCTAACGACATTACCTACTACATCGTATAGCTCTTTCACTGTAAAGGGTTTTTTAAGTAACGCGTCCGCGCCTATCTCATGACAATCCGTGCATGCCGCCGATCCGCTACAGGTAGAAGTTATGGCAAGTATCGGCGTGCCACTGTGCCTTGGTATTTCTTTAATCCTCTTGGCCAGAGGCAGGCCGTCCATAGGAGGCATATGCGCGCCTGTGATTATGAGCATGGGCTTTACTCCGTGTGTCAGCATGAATATGGCGTCTACCGCGTTGTGTGCCTCATCTATATGGTCGTATCCAACGGCATTGAGCGCTAAGGAGACTATCTTTCTCATAAATGGCGTGTCATCTACTATAAGTATGGTATCAGCCATGGCTTGCCTTTCATCCTTCAGGGATATTGTTATCTGTCGGGTCTTCTCTCTTAAGTCTCTTTAGCGCGGTGGCCTTATTATCGATTATGCGATCTATGGCTGAGGGCATTGAGTCGCTGATTAGTCTTAGACGAGTTATCGATGCCTCTACGCGCCTGAGGTATTGCCGTGTATCTTTCGGAAGCTCTACCGCTTCGATAGTCTCTATATTGGCCTTCACATCAGAGGCGAGCCTCTTTAATAGTTGCCTGCCTTTCATAGAGATTAAAGTAATTCTACTTATCTCTTCTGACAGCACGCGTTGAGCTTTATCTGTAGAGGTGGCAAGCGGGTGCTGACGTTGGTTAAGGCAACTCGTTTGAAGTGCTATATAGGCTGTATTTGTCTCCATTGAAGAGATGTTCTCCGTAATCTCGCTTAGAGAGAGCCTCCTTAGCGAATTGTCTGAGTCGGGGCGATTGGTTGGGGTAGAGCCTTCTGAGGAGAGTGTCAGTATGTGGGTGATGGCCTCTCTTACGATTAGCTCGACCTGTGCTAAGAGCTCGCTCAGTTGTTCTGTGACCATAGTGATAGTCAGTTCTTCTTTATTAGCCGTTTGCGGTATTGATATTTCAGCTGTCTTTTTGTCGAAGTTATAGTGTTTCGGGTCTAAGTCTCGTGGCTGGAGGTTACTTGCCTTATGGTTGGAGTAGTCGTTCTCCATGGTCTCTTGGTTATCCTTGTTGGCAAAGATAATTATCGCTACACCAATTATCAATAGGTAGTAGGAGATTATATTATCCTCACTCGGGATTATAGTGAGGCCGATCAGGGCTGAAAATATTATGATGCTCAGCGTTGATCTTGATATGGTGTGGTTGCCGTTATTCATTTTATGCTCCATTTGTCTCTCCTCACGACGGCGCAGATACCTCTTCTTTGAGCCTTATACTTAGTTTAGCCCTTCTTCTTAAGAGAGCCATCGGGTGAATGGTGTATTTTTATAGCTCTGTGAAGTTTGTCTGAGGCGGCATTACGCGAGGTTGTTCTTGAGTGCTATCCTCACGAGTGTTGCTGCGCTATGGGCATTAAGTTTCCTCATGAGGTTAGAGCGATGCGTCTTTACCGTATGTACTGAGATGCAGAGTTCTTTGGCGACATCTTCACTTTTAAGTCCATGGGCTATGAGTTCCAGCACTTCTCTCTCTCTGGTGGTCAGTGTTGTAAGCGGGCTCTCGCCAGGCTCTGCCTCTTCTTCAACGACACAGGTCAATATCTTTGAAACTCCGCCGCGGCTCGCGTAGCGCCGACCTTCAATAACGCTTTTGATTGAGTTAAGGACTTCGTCTCTTCCTGAACCTTTAAGCAGATAGCCCATGGCTCCGGCCTGAAAGGCGTTTAGAATGTAGCGCCCGTCATCGCAGGTCGAAAGCATTATGACACTTGTATTGGGAGATTCTTTGACGATACGTCTTGTGACCTCAATGGCGTCTATCTTGGTGATATTTATATCGAGAAGGACTATGTCGGGGCTCTCTCTCTTGACGAAGTCGAGGGCCTTGAGGCCGTCTCCTGTCTCGCACGCAACATCATATGAAGCTTCCGTCGAGACGATGCTCTTTAGTCCTTGAGCTATCAACGGATAATCAACGGCCAATAGTATCTTAATGGTATTCACCTTTTAGAGAGCCTCCGTATGTTTTTATAAGTATTTAAATTACGGATACGTCCGACGCGTAAGCGCTGTAGGTGAGTTTCTTAAGCCTTGGTGTGATTCGTAATCAAAGAGTATAAAATAGTAGGTCGTCTTGCGGGGTCTCTGCAGGGTGTTTGCCTATGTTAAGAGTATAGCCTAAAAAAAATGTCTTGCAGGACGGGTAGAAAAAAGCTCGGCTATATTTAGAATATAGCCGAGCTTTTTGGTCGAAGTGCTGTAGGCGCCGGTAGCGGGTTTAGCCGTGCGAATGGTTATTTACTGAAGAGTTTTTTGAATAGCCCCTTATTATTCTCGACCTTCCTGGTGATGACCCTTATTTCACGTTGAGCTTCATCGAGCGTTGAGTCATACTTAAGGGCTTGGTTTTGCTCTTTGAGCGCGCCTTCAAAGTCTTCCTCGGCCCTCATTATAGCACCTATGAAGTAGTGCGCTATGGCTATCTTTTCGTTCATATCAAGGGCCTTGAGAATATGTTCTTTGGCGGTGATTGTATCTTCTTCAGACTTGCCCGGTTTATTGAAGGCGGCCCAACCCATGTAGGCGTGGCTCTCGGCATCTTCAGGGTGAAGCTCTACGGCCTTGGAGAAGCACTCAAGTGCCGCGGCATAGTTACCAAAGCTAAGGCATGTCTGTCCTTTTTTGAATTCCATCTCAGCGAAGAGAACCTTGTCTATACTCAAAGAGTCCTCTTTCGCTGCCGAGTTCTGTGTTGCGGCCCTGCCGCCGCCGAGGCTTTTTTCATACTCTTCTTTGAGCGTTGTATCTGTCAGGACCTTGCACGCGTCATCTATGAGCGAGAATATCCTGTGTGAGTAATCCTTCACCTCAGTGCTTGAGTGTTTGTCGAAGAAGTCGGGGTGGTACTCCTTGGCGAGCTTTCTGTAAGACTTTTTAATCGTCCTTGTGTCGGTGGAACGTGATACACCGAGTACGTCGAAGTGGTCTTTCTTCTTTATCTTGTTGTAGAATTTAAGGAGCCTCTCGTAGTCTTCAGAGGTATCGGTGATATCGACGGCCCTTGCGATTAGGAGCGCGTAGGTGAGGGCGACGGCGTCTTTACCGGAACTCAATATATCCTCGATGCCGCGCCCTGAGATAGCCAGCGGAGCCGTCTTCATGCCGAAGGCATTTAGTACGTTGTCATAGAGAGTCGTCTTCTTGAAGAATTTGCCGCAAAAGGCCGCAAGCTCTTTCTCTATATCTTCGAGTATATTACGATTCCCTTCGAGTATTATATCGGTAAGGCTTTCGTCCATTGTCGTAAACTTCTTTACGTCATCTGCCTTGAAGTTGTACTTTGCACCCTTCCAGCCAAAGAGGTTTACTATGCGAGCCTTTAGCTGAAGGTCGAGTACTTCGCCCATACCCTCTTCGTTCAAGAGACCCATCTCAAGGAGGACTATACCTTGTTGCTTATTCTCTTTTTTCATGCGTCTAAGGGATTCTTCGCAGTCGGCGAGGGATATCTTACCGGAGCTTACGAGAATGCGCCCAAAGCATTCATTGAGGAGGTTTGAGATAGCGCCCACAGGGCGTCCGTGCTCAAAGTAGATTTTCTTTTGTTTCTGCCCTTTGGAGACGAGCATACTACCGGTGAAGTTCTTCTTGTGGATGTTCCACAGGTAGTAGGGGGCGGTATATTTTCCTATATCTATTGCCATCTGCCAAACTTTCTTATTGGTTAATAAATAGCGGCATTCCTCTGCCTATTCAAGAGGTTATGATTTACATATCTTATTATTTTGCCCTTATTACGGCCAATAATCAAGGTATAAATAAGGAGTATCGCTGTCTCGATAAAAACCCTTTAATAATAGGTGCTTACGGCTCATCAATCTTTTATATTTTATATAGGGATATCTGTTGAAGTAGGGAAGCTCTACTTTGTTCTTTCTGCTTGACCGCACGTATATAATTTAATAAAATTTAATACTTAGGGGTACTTCAGCTATGATAATAAAAAAACCGGCTAATATTCTGCTCGCCGATGACAGCCTCTTCTGTAGAGCAAAGCTAAGCGACATCCTCTTGGACGGCGGCCATCAGGTGACCTTTGCCTTTGACGGTGCAGGCGTTATAGATGAGGTAGGGAGAAGTAGTGCCGACGGTATTGACATGCTTCTTTTAGATCTTCAGATGCCGCACGTAGGCGGCTTCAGGGTGCTTGAGTGGATGAAGGAGAACGGGTATGTAGGCAAGTTCCCTATCGTCTGCATAATGAGTGCTCGTGAATCAAGGGAGACGTCAAAGCGCCTGGCCAAGGACTATGGTGTTGGAGAGATTCTCTCAAAAGAATTTACCCACAAAGAAGTTATGGCCGTAGTGAATAAGCACCTATATCCAAGTAAAGATAGCTCAAGGAGAGAGTACCGTATGCCCGTTAACCTCTCGACGGAATTTAAGTCGGGGCTATGTAAGCACGGCGGTGCGATATTGAATATAAGCCAGACTGGGTTATTCCTCCAGACAAAGCTAAAGTTGCTCGCAGGCACGCTGATAAGCCTTGAGTTCACCTTGCCGGATTCTATTAAAGGGGAAGATGTTATAGTCAATGCCAGGGGAGAGGTGATGTGGTCGGCACTGCCCTCTGATAGCGAGAATCGTTTTGTCGGAGCAGGTATAAGGTTTAAGGGAATGAGTGTCTCGGATAAGAGGCGTATTGACGGGTACTTAGCCGTCGTTGAGCTCAGGGTTGCCGCTACTTAGCCAAGCGCGTAATCTTCTTTATTATATCTGTCGTAGAGCGCCCCTTCACGAGCCTTACACGCACTACCTTGCCTCCGGTAGATTCAACAAAATCCTGACCAACTATATTGCCGTGTCCCCAATCGGCTCCCTTTGCGAGAACCTTTGGCCGTATCGCCTCAATCAATTTTATCGGTGTCTCTTCTTTAAAGAGTATTACGTAATCCACACTCTCGAGTGCAGAGAGTACCTCTGCGCGTTCTTTTTCTCCTACGATAGGGCGTCCCTTGCCCTTGAGTTTTTTTATGGAGGCATCACTGTTGAGTCCGACGACGAGGATGTCGCCAAGCGAGCGGGCCTTCTTCAGGTAGCGAACGTGTCCGGCATGGATAATGTCGAAGCATCCGTTCGTGAAGACGACCTTCTTTCTCCTGCCCTTGAGCTTTTCTTTTAGACTTCTAAGCGATATGATCGTTCCCATAATCTAAGTAATCTCCAGTAGAATCTTTTTATCATACTTAAAGGGCTCTGGCAAGGGTTAGGGCTACGACGCGCGCGCCTTCTTTCTTGAGTATTCGTGCGCATTCGCGAATCGTAGAGCCTGTCGTGTATACGTCGTCTACGAGTAAGACGGTCTTGTCTTTAAGTAGTACCCGACTCTCTGTTTCAAATGCCCCTCTTACGTTCTCTGCACGTTCCTTGCCGCGCAATTCTATCTGTGGCGTGGTATCGCGCACCCGCCTAAGGCTCTTATAATCCAGTGGCGCAGATACTGCCCTTGCCGCGACCTTGGCAAGGAGTAGGGATTGGTTAAAGCCTCGTTCACGGAGTCTGTTTCTGTGTAGAGGGATAGGTATTACGACGTCGATATTATCTAACGTACTTTCGCTTAAGTCCTTTATTGATGATGACGCACACGTTATCATCAAGGCTCCGAGAAGCTTCGCGAGGCCGGTCTCTCCGTTATACTTGAAGCGGTGGATGGCCTTTCTGAGTAGTTTTCCGTAGGCAAGTGAGGGCATGGCACGCTCAAATGGAGGCGGCGTTACGATGCACGTTCCGCATGGGCGGCTACCGGTAGCCTCTGATACCTGAACGAGCGGAGCGGCGCATATATTACAGGACGATACCTTGGCGGTGGGCTCTATATCTTCAAGGCAGGGCGGACATATCTCGCCCCCGGAGGTTGAGCTCGTCACTGTACGGCACATTTGGCAGATGGGCGGCATTACGATATCGAGGAGTCTCCCCGGTATCAGCGGTATGGATTTAAGGTCGAGTTTGAGCATAAGCGACTCTCATTATAGCGTACTTTGGGGGTAATCCAAAATATTGAGTTGCTCTCTATTTGACTTTTAATAGGGCGGTAACTGTGATAATCTGCTTCTCTATGGTATTTAGCGGACTAAAAGCAAGGCTCTTCAAGACTCGCAGTGTCATTGCCGACGGCGTAGAGGCCTCGATAGATAAAGGTGCGACCAAAGAAGAGATTATGGAGGCACTCGAAGAGGCCCTCATAACGACCGACATAGGTGTAGAGACCTCCATTGAAATAGTAGAAGGTCTTAAGGGGATTGGCAAGTGGGATAAAGATACCCTGAGCGATAATATCAGGGCGCGCCTCTATGAGATGATAAAGGACGTAGAGGCTCCTCTCGTCATTCCAACCGACGCTACAAAGCCGCATGTGATAATGGTGCTCGGTGTCAATGGCGTTGGGAAGACTACGACCATAGGTAAGCTTGCCCTTTGGTTAAAGGACAGGCGTAAGAGCGTTATACTTGGTGCGGGCGATACATTTCGTGCCGCCGCTGTGGAGCAGTTGCAGCTTTGGGGCGAGCGTGTCGGGTGTCCTGTCGTAAGCCAGAGCCAGGGCGGCGATCCGGGAGCCGTAGCCTTCGATGCCGTTAAGTCGGCCAAGGCCAAGGGCACGGACGTAGTCCTGCTTGATACGGCCGGCCGGCTTCACAATAAGGCTCACCTCATGGAAGAGCTAAAGAAGATTAAGCGTGTTGTTGGTAGAGAGGTCGACGGCGCGCCGCATGAAAAGTTACTGATAGTTGACGGCTCTACCGGACAGAACGCCCTTAATCAGGCGAAGCTCTTCAATGAAGCCGTCGGTGTGACAGGCATTATAGTTACAAAGCTCGACGGTACGCCAAAGGGCGGTATCGTCGTACCCATAGCGAGGGAGCTTGGTATCCCGATTCGCTTTATAGGTGTCGGCGAGGGTGTGGGAGATCTTCAGGAATTCTTTGCCCGCGACTTTGCGGAGGCATTAATATAATATGGCGTAGTCTTTTGTTGGCAGTCAGGGAAGTCTTAAATAACGGAGGCAATACAAACTATGGGACCCGACAGCAAGACCCCTGTAGAAGGTGATGGTTACGTACTATTAAGACCCGATAGAAGGAAGGACCTTCGAGTCCACCTCTTGGTCTTACGTATTCAAGGCGAGAGCACTAATGTCTTCTTCGGTTATGCCAAGAACCTGAGCCGTGGTGGCATGTTCATCTCCACGATAAACCCCAAGAAGGTAGGCGAGGAGTTTAAGGTCTCGTTCGTCTTTCCGGGTGACGGTAAAAAAATCGAATGCAAGTGTGTTGTTTTATGGACGCGCGACTATGACCCCAAGAAGGGCTATGAGCCGGGTATGGGCCTTAAGTTTATTGAGATTATGGCCGACGACAGAAAGAAGATAGCCGAGTGGGTAGAGGCTACAAGCAAGGAAGTTCATTAGAATCTGAAGGTCTTCTAACTAAGCTCCTTTTACCGTCCAAGTGGTTCCCTTTGATGTATCTTCGAGTATAATATTTTTTGCCTTGAGTTCGTCTCTAATCTCATCGCTTCGTGGGAAGTCTTTATTCTTACGAGCTTCGTTGCGTTCTTCTATTAGTCGTTCTATCTCTTCCGGCTTAAGCTCGGCGCGCCCTTTTATCGCTTCGAAGTATTCGAGAGGGCTCTTGCAGAGCGTTCCAATTATGCGGGCCGTCTCGGTTACGACCGAGTAGATTAATGCCAGTTCGTCTGTATTAAGCGCACCGCCTTCTTTGTCGAGTAGTCGATTTGCCTCGGCAATCTCTTTGAATATCAGGCCAATTGCGCCGGCCGTATTAAAGTCGTCGTCCATTGCCTCGATTACGGGTTTCATGCGCTCTGTCTTTAGCTCTGCGTCAACGTCCTTAGAGGCTACATCTTCTACTCTCTCTTCTATCCTTGTTATGGTTCTGTAGTATCGTTCGGCCTTTGCCTCTGCCTCTTTAAGGGATGTCGGTGTGTACTCTATTGGCGAACGGTAGTGGCTCGACAGTAGAAATAGCCTGATGCTATCGGGGGAGTAATCCTTGAGCGTGTCTTCTATATTGAGGATGTTGCCGATAGATTTGCTCATCTTCTCTGCGGACATGTTGACGAATCCGTTATGCATCCAATACTTTGCGAATGGTTTGCCTGTTGCGCCTTCGCTCTGCGCGATTTCGTTTTCGTGGTGCGGGAATATCAAGTCCTTACCTCCGCCGTGAATGTCTATCGTCTCGCCAAGGAGCTTTAGGCACATGGCCGAGCACTCTATGTGCCAGCCCGGGCGTCCCTTGCCCCAGGGGCTATCCCATGAAGGCTCATCCGGCTTGGCTGACTTCCAGAGGGCAAAGTCCAGCGGGTCAACCTTTCGTTCATCTACGCTTACGCGCGCCCCTGATTCGAGATCTTCTATATTCTTACCCGAAAGTTTGCCGTAGCCCTTAAAGCCTCTGACCGAAAAGAATACGTCGCCGTCTACGGCGTAGGCGAGAGATTTTTCTATGAGCCTTTCTATGAGCGAAATCATCTCAGGGATGGTCTCGGTGGCACGCGGTCGGTTTGTGGGTATCGATACGTTGAGTGCCGCCATGTCGTTGTCGTAGGCTTTGATATATTTTTCAGCGACCTCTTTGGAGGTAATGCCTTCTTCGTTGGAGCGGTTGATAATCTTATCGTCTACGTCGGTGTAGTTCTTTGTGAAGTTTACGGTGTAGCCCTTGTGGAGCAGGTAGCGATAGACGCCGTCGAAGCTAACGGCACTCCTTGCGTGCCCTATGTGGCTAAGGGCGTATACCGTAGGGCCGCAGACGTACATATTGACGTGTCCTTCCGTAACGGGTACGAAGTCTTCCTTCTTTCTCGTAAGTGAGTTGTATACCTTAAGCGTCATTTATTTCGTCCTTTTAGGTTTCTTTTATCGCAGAGCCGAGGCGTTTAACGACCTCGGTTTTACCGAGTATCTTCATTACATCTTTAAGCTCCATGCCTTCAGCTCTTCC
>DAOVKH010000047.1 GCA_030631875.1 Deltaproteobacteria bacterium
AGCATCGCTCCGAGCAGCTTTTCATCGGTGCAGTCAAGGAGTGTCGAGTAGTGGGTCTTTGGGATTACGAGTAGGTGCGTCGGGGCTTGCGGGTGCAGGTCTTCTATTACGATTATATCGTCGGTCTCTTCGACGATAGTCGAGGGAAGTTCCTTCTTTGCAATCTTACAGAATATGCAGTCGTTGGCCATAGTATTATTTACGTGATGCCTTTTCGTCGTGGCCCGAAGTTCCGAAGCGGCGTTTAAGCTCCGAGTAAACTCGGCTGATAGAGATATCTTCCTTGCCTAATAGGACGAGCGTGTGAAACCACAGGTCGCATAGTTCATTTACTACTTCGTTCGGACCTTCCTTCTTTGCGGCGTTGATAAGCTCGGCCGCCTCTTCGTGTATCTTAAGTGCTATCTTATTTATGCCGCCCTGATATAGAGAGGCAACGTAGGACTCTTCGCTCGTAGCATTCTTACGTTCGATTATCGTTCTATAGAGGGTGTTCAGCACCTCTGCGTCGGCCTTTCCTTTAGAGGATTTATCCGATGATGTCGTATCTTCTACGAGAGGGTTAAAGAAGCACGTAGGTTGATTCGTATGGCAGGCCGGGCCCGCTTGCTTTACCTTTACGAGCAGTGTGTCGCCGTCGCAGTCGTAGAGGAGTTCTCTCAGCTCTTGGATATTTCCTGAGGTCTTGCCCTTTTGCCAAAGCTCTTGGCGCGAGCGGCTCCAGTAATGAACAAGCCCCGTTTCGATTGTTTTAGTGAGGGATTCTTCATTCATGTAGGCGAGCATGAGTACCGCGCCGGTCTCAGAGTCCTGCGCTATGGCTGGCACTAACCCCTTGTCGTCGAATTTTATATTTGTTAAGTCCATTGGCGTCCTTCTTTCGATTCTTTGTATATTAGATGCTATTATAAGTGTGGAGCCTTGTCAAGAGGTGTAGATAAATACAGAGAAGAGTGCCGAGTCTTTTTTCTTTATGCGGGGGTATTTGGACGCATGGGGATGCCTTCGCCCGTAAGGTACTCTTTGGCTTCTTTGATGGTGTGCTCTTTAAAGTGGAATATTGATGCCGCAAGTACGGCATCTGCCTTGCCTTCAATTAAGGCATCTCTTAGGTGAGTGAGGTTGCCGGCTCCGCCCGATGCTATTACCGGCACACTTACGGCCTCGCTCACGGCTCGCGTAAGAGCCAAGTCGTAGCCGTTCTTCTGCCCGTCTTCGTCCATGCTCGTAAGGAGTAATTCTCCGGCACCGAGCTTCGTTACTCTCCTTGCCCATTCTATTACGTCCAGTCCCGTCTCGGTTCTTCCGCCGTGGGTGAAGACCTCCCAACCTGCGCCATCTTTTTTCTTCTTTGCGTCTATGGCGACGACTATGCACTGGCTTCCGAACCTCTCGGAGGCTTCTCTTATGAAGTCAGGGTTATTTACAGCGGCCGTATTTATCGATACCTTATCAGCACCGGCGTGGAGCAGGGCGCGTATGTCGTCTATGGTATTGATACCACCGCCTATGGTTAGCGGCATGAATATATTCGCGGCAGTTCTTTCTACTATATCTATGATGGTCTTTCGTTCTTCGTGCGAGGCGGTGATGTCTAAGAATACAAGCTCGTCTGCGCCCTGAGCGTCGTAGGCCACGGCGGCTTCGACCGGGTCTCCCGCGTCGCGCAGTTCGACGAAGCTAACACCCTTTACGACACGTCCGTTCTTTACATCCAGACACGGTATGATGCGTTTCGTAAGCATTTTACTTTTTGCCTTCCCTTATGGCTTCTTCGATCGTGACGGATTTGGAGTAAAGAGCTTTACCTATAATAACGCCTTCTACTCCCGTTGCTTTGAGGTCGGTTATGTCAGATGCCTTGGCAACTCCGCCGGAGGCTATGACTGGGATATCTATCATTGAGGTAAGCTTTGTATATGCTTCGAGGTTAGGGCCCGTCAGCATACCGTCGCGCGATATGTCGGTATAGATTATGGCGGCGACACCCATGCCCTGGAGTTTTTTTGCCAAGTCCACGGCCTTCATATCGGTTACTTCGACCCAGCCCTTTATGGCAACGAGCTCGTCCTTCGCGTCTATGCCAACGGCCACGCGTCCGGGGTATTTGTCGAGCACTGCCTTTAGGAACGCTTCGTCCTCGTATGCGGCCGTACCGATTATTATGCGTTTGACGTTCTTGATTGCGAGGTACTCATCGGCCGTAGCCATATTGCGTATGCCGCCACCAATTTGAACTGGTATGTTGATTGCATCGGTAATGGCACGGACGGTATTGATATTAACGGGGCGGCCTTCTATGGCGGCGTCCAAGTCAACAAGGTGTACTATCTCGGCACCTCCCGCCTCCCACTCCTTTGCGACCTCTACGGGAGAGTCGTTGTATATCGTCTCTTCATCCATCTTGCCTTGCGTCAGGCGCACGCACTTGCCGTTCTTTATATCTATAGCAGGGAGTATTATCATGATCTAATCTAAGTCCTTAAAGTTTTTTAGTAATTTCAGTCCTACGTCTTGACTCTTCTCCGGGTGAAATTGGCAGGCCATGATGTTATCGCTTTCGATACTACTCGTAAAGTCTATACCATAGTCGGTAGTTGTGAGCGTTACCGCTTCATCTGTTGGTAGGGCGTAGTAGGAGTGTACGAAGTAAAAGAAGGAATCATCGTCAATATCTTTGAGTAATTGCGAGTCTTTCTTTTTTTTTATTGAGTTCCACCCCATGTGCGGTACTTTTAGTCCTTTGCCGGGGGTGGGTGTAAAGCCCTTGACACGACCTTTAATTATGCCGAGTCCCTTAAGGGTTTCCCCGAAGCCGTGTTCTTCGCTCTCTTCGAATAGGAGCTGAAGCCCAAGGCATATGCCGAGGAATGGTTTCCCCGAAGCCGTGGCCTTTAAGATAGGGTCGATTAAGTCGTATGCCTCTAAGTTCTTCATGCACTCTTTGAACGCGCCGACACCTGGCAATACGATGTGGCTGGCGTTGGCTATGACCTTAGCCTCACGCGTAACGGTAGCTTCTGCGCCGATATGCTCAAAGGCCTTCTGAACGCTACGAAGGTTGCCCATATCATAGTCGATTATGGCTATCATCTTTTATATCTTACCCTTGGTGGACATTACGCCCTTTATGCGGGGGTCTTTTTCAAATGCAACTCTAAGGGCTCGTCCGAGTGCCTTGTATATGGCCTCGACCGAGTGGTGTAGGTCTTCGCCGTAGTTGAGTGTTACGTGCAAATCCATCTCAGCGGTATTGGCAAGCGAGGTCATAAACTCACGCATAAGCCCCATGTCGAAGTCGCCTTTTCTTCCACGCTTGTTTACGCTTGCCGATTCTTTTGTCTTGTTGTATTTGAAGTAAGGTCTGCCGCCAATGTCGAGTGTGACGGAGGCCATGGCATCCATCATAGGCACCTTCGAGCTACCGAACCTTCTTATGCCGGCCTTTGTGCCGAGTGCCTTCTTTATGGCCTCGCCAATGCAGAGACCGATGTCTTCGACTGTGTGGTGAAAGTCTACATCAATGTCGCCCTTTGCCTTGAGCTTTAGATCCATTAGCCCGTGCTTTGTCATCGCCGATAGCATGTGGTCGAAGAAGGGGATACCGGTCTTGACCGAGCTTACGCCCTTACCGTCGAGTGTTAGCTCCAAGGTGATATTCGTCTCCGAGGTCTTTCTCGAAACCTTTGCTCTTCTGAGTCGCGTGGCCATGGTCTGCCTCCTTATTTCTTTTTAAGACGTTTGGTAATGCTCTTGGCGTGACCTTCTAAGCCTTCGATATTAGCGAAGCGTTCTATCTTTGGACCGAGCTTATTTATGGCATCCTCTGAAAATCCGATGATGCTCGTAAACTTTATAAAGTCGTAGACACCAAGCGGTGAAGAGAACCTTGCCGTGCCTCCGGTCGGTAGCGTGTGGTTCGGCCCTGCCATATAGTCGCCGACGGCCTCCGGTGTGTTCGCACCGAGGAATACGGCTCCTGCATTCTTTATCTTCTTAAGTAACTCCATAGGTTCTTTGACGCATAGCTCTAAGTGTTCAGGGGCGATGCGGTTGGAGAGTTTGATGGCTTCCGTCATATCTTTTGTCTTAAATATAACGCCGAAGTTCTTTATTGACGACTCTGCTATCTTCGTGCGCTTGAGTTTCTTTAATTGCAGGGCGACTTCTTTCTTTACTTTGCTCGCAAGCGTGCAGGAGGGTGTTACAAGTATCGAAGAGGCCAGCTCGTCGTGCTCGGCCTGAGAGAGCAGGTCTGCGGCTATGAAGGCCGGGTCTGCAAATCTGTCGGCTACTATAAGTATCTCGCTCGGCCCTGCGATCATGTCTATATCGACCGTGCCGAAGACCTTCTTCTTTGCCATTGCGACGAATATATTTCCGGGGCCGACTATCTTATCGACCTTTGGCACACTCTTCGTTCCGCAAGCAAGGGCGGCTATAGCTTGCGCCCCACCTATGCGAAAGATCTTCTTTACGCCCGCCACTCGCGCGGCGGCCAAGACGTACGGGTTTATCGTTCCATTCTTTAAGGGCGGCGTTACCATGACGATTTCTTTTACACCCGCGACGCGAGCCGGGATGGCATTCATCAGTACGCTCGACGGATATACGGCCTTACCGCCGGGGACGTATATGCCTACGCGCTCCAAAGGGTTTACGAGTTGGCCGAGTGTTATGCCCGAAGCGTCGGTCTCGTGCCAAGACTTCTGCAACTGCTTTTCGTGAAAGTCTTTTATGCGCTCGGCAGATAATTCCAGCAGGGCGAGGTCTTTCTTTGATATCTTCTTTACGGCAGAAGTAATTTCAGCTTCACTCACACGGAGCTTGCCCTTTAGGTCCACTCCGTCAAACTTTAATGTGTATTCACTCAAGGCTCTGTCGCCACGCTCCTTGACGGTAGCGATTATCTCGTCAACGATAGCGTCTACGCCTGCTGAAGAAGCTTCATCGCGCGAGAGTATCTCATCGAGCGTTGCCTTGAACTTCTTATCTGTTGGCCTGAGTATCTTCATTTCACTGCTTCTTTTACCGTCCCTCTTACTACCGAAGAGAGTCTCTTTATTAGATCACGAATCTCTGTGGACTTTGTCTTAAGGCTTGCCCGGTTGCATACGAGTCGTGAGCTTATCTCCATTATGGTATCTACCTCGACGAGTCCGTTCTTCTTTAAGGTCTCGCCGGTTTCGACCAAGTCTACTATACGCTCCGATAGCCCTAAGAGCGGGGCGAGTTCTATAGACCCGTAGAGCTTTATCATGTCAACTTGAATTCCACGCTTGGAGAAGTATTCTTTGGTGATTTTCTCAAACTTCGTAGCGACGGTTATGTGCGTCCACTTCGCAGGGTCGTCCTCGACGCTAACCTCTTTAGGCTCCGCTACGACCATTCGGCACTTGCCTATGCCAAGTTCAAGCGGTTCGTAGAGGTCTCTATCCTGCTCGACTAATACGTCCTTTCCTGCGACACCTATATCGGCCGCGCCGTGCTCGACGTATGTCGGTACGTCCTGGCCTCTGACTATCATGAAGCGAAGCGAGCCGTCGTTATTTTCGAATATGAGTTTCCGAGTATTGCCGAAGAGGTCCGGCACGTCGAAGCCCGCGGCCTCGAATAAGGCGACCGACTCCTTCATGATGCGCCCCTTAGGTAGGGCTATTGTAAGAACTTTTTTACTTGTTGTCATTGTGTACTCTCTTTATGTCGGCACCGAGTTTATTTAGTTTATCTTCAATCTTTTCGTAGCCTCTGTCAAGGTGATATATTCTTGAGATGGTCGTTTTACCATTCGCCACCAAACCAGCCAATACTAACGACGCGCTGGCTCTAAGGTCTGTTGCCATAATTTCGGCTCCGCTAAGTTCGCGCACACCGTTTATGACGGCGTTCTTTTTGTCTGTCCTTATCTTTGCTCCCATGCGGCGAAGCTCTGCTACGTGCATGAATCGGTTTTCGAATATCGTCTCTGATATGACACTAAGGCCGCTCGATATGGTCATCATGGCCATCATCTGTGCCTGCATATCGGTAGGGAAGCCGGGGTAGGGGGCTGTTGTTATGTCGACACTCTTTATGGGCTTATCGCCTGTGACTCGGAGGCCTCCGGCCTCCGTAGTAATCTTAGCACCCGATGATTTAAGTTTTTCTATGAGAGCCTGAAGGTTGTCTTTAGGGCAATCTTCTATCAAGACGTTGCCTGTCGTCATGGCGGCGGCCACCATAAATGTTCCTGCTTCTATGCGGTCGGGCATCACACGGTACTCTATTGCACGTAGAGCGTCGGCCTCAACGCCGGTTATCTTTATCGTATCTGTTCCTGCGCCTTCAACCTTAGCACCCATATCAGTCAGGGCTCTCTCAAGGTCTTCTATTTCAGGCTCTTTGGCCGCGCCCGTTATGGTAGTAGTTCCTTTTGCGAATACGGCGGCGAGCATCAGGTTTGCCGTCCCTGTTACGGTCGGAAAGTCGAGCGCAATGTCTGCACCCGTAAGCTCCTCGGCACTCACGATGACGTAGCCGTGTTCGACCTCCACCTTTGCGCCTAATGCCTCTAAGCCCTTCAGGTGTATGTCTATGGGGCGTGCCCCTATGGCGCATCCTCCGGGCATGCTGACGCGCGCTTTCTTGAAGCGTGCAAGGAGAGGCCCCAGAGCCAATACCGAGGCGCGCATGGTCTTTACTAATTCGTAGGGCGCGTCGGTTTGATTTACATTTGTAGTATCGATGGTAACGGTGTTGTCGATATTCTCCGATACCTTGGCTCCAAAGTGACTAAGGAGTGTAGAGAATGTTTCGATATCTTTTAGTCCGGGAACGTTCGTAAGTGTGAACTCACCGCCCGTAAGGAGGGTCGCGGCCATCAGCGGCAGAGCCGAGTTCTTTGCTCCACTTACCTTTACCGTGCCGACGAGCCTGTTGCCGCCTTCTATTATAAGTTTATCCATAATCTCTCTTAATCCTGTTTTATGCGCCCTCTGAGTTCTTGAGGGCTTCGGTCTGGTAGTAGGTTATTATGTGATCTGTCAGATCCTTCAAGTCGCCTTCAAGTACAGAGTCGAGCGTGTATAGAGTAAGGCCTATCCTGTGATCTGTTACACGGTTCTGCGGAAAGCTGTAGGTTCTTATCTTTTCACTACGGTCTCCTGTGCCGACCTTTGTCTTGCGCTCACTTGCCACGGCATCCTCGTATTCACGTGTCTTAATGTCGAGGAGCTTTGTCATGAGCATCTTCATGGCAATCTGGCGGTTCTTGTGTTGGCTCTTTTCGTCCTGACAATTCGCTACGACGCCTGTCGGAAGGTGTGTTATCCTGACGGCCGTCTCGACCTTATTGACATTCTGCCCGCCGTGGCCTCCGGCTCTAAAGGTATCTATACGGAGGTCTGTCTTATTTATCTCTACTTCGACCTCTTCGGCCTCAGGCATTACGGCAACCGTTACGGTCGATGTATGGCGGCGTCCTGAGCTTTCGGTCTCCGGGACGCGCTGAACCCTGTGCACACCACTCTCGTACTTAAAGCGTGAGTACGCGCCGGAACCTTCTATCATGGCGATGACTTCTTTATAACCGTTCATGCCGCTTGGGCTTGAGCTTAGAATCTTGACCGTCCATCCCATCGTCTCGGCGTAGCGGCTATACATGCGAAATAGCTCCGAGGCGAAGAGGGTGCTTTCGTCCCCGCCGGCTCCGGCACGTATTTCTATCATTATACTCTTTTCATCATTCGGGTCGGTCGGCAGGAGCATGACCTTTATCTCTTCTTCGAGCTGCTCTTTTCTCTCCTTAAGGGCAGGGAGCTCTTCTTTAACTATCTCCTTCAGCTCGTCGTCCTTGCCGTCGAGTATTGTCTTGCTCTCAGCAATCTCTTCTTCTATGGACATGAATTCGCGCGCGGCCTCGACAATGGGTGTAAGCGAGGCTAACTCCTTCGTATAGGCTCGGTACTTATTCTGGTCTTCAAGTACCTCCGGGTTTGCCAGAGTCTCGGTCAGTTCATCGTACTTAGCCTCTATCTCTTTTAGTCTGTCGAGTAGCATATTGCGGGTTTCCTTCTATTGATTGTTGCCTATTGGTTATTATTTTATATACGGAAAGTTTTAAAGCGTAGGCGGGGGGATGGCTAAAGTTCTTGAAACTTCTTTCTAATCTCCTTGGGGTGGCCGCAGGTCATCTCTCCCTCACTGCAAGGGCCTTCAACGCAGGCCGGACCGCCGCCCTTGAATATGGACGGAGCCGTGTGCTTAACGGCTTTGAGCATCAGTATCGCCATCTCGCGTATCTCCCACTGCGCACGTTCACAGCAACGAACCTTAAAGAAGTGCAGAAGTTCTCTGGCATTCATGGTTACGATTATCTTTGTGGAGGCCGCGTTAGGAAGTATGAAGCGAGCATCTTCCTTGGGTATGCCAAGTGAGACCATCTCCTCGTAAAATCCGTAGATCTTAGAGACGAGGGCTTCATACTTTGTGCCTGCCTCTTCGGAGGTTTTTATTGTATCAGGCGTTACGTACTCGGCACTTCTTTTCCGTGCGTCGACGTAGCGTTGACTTTGCTGAGAATATGAGGCGAGGCGATGGCGCACCAGCTGATGAGATGCGGCACGCGAGATGCCCTCTATTCCGAATGTGAAGTTTGCGTGTTCGAGTACCGAGAGGTGTCCCATCTTCAGTATCTTACCGAGAAAATCTTCGTAGGAAATACCTCTCACCCGGTCTTCAAGCTCGTCTATGTTGGAGTCCGAGTAGCAGAGTTTCGCGGCCAGTGAGATGGTCTTTTCTACTTCGGGAGTGTGGCTAAGAAGCGTTACCTTCATTGGAACTCCCATTTGGATTAGGCTTTGGTCTTCGCTGTTACTTTGCCGTACCTGCGCTTGAACTTCTCAATCCTGCCTGCCGTATCTACTAGTTTTTGCTTGCCTGTGTAGAAGGGGTGGCACTGTGAGCATATCTCGACGCTGATATTCTCTTTTGTCGAACGGTTTTCTATTTCGAATCCGCACGCGCAGTGAAGTTTCGTGGCTGTGTAATTTGGATGTATATCTGCTTTCATGGTCGTAATGTTGCCTTTCTTAAGTGGCTCTTTTAATTTAAGTTTTATATAATAACAGCTAAGCGGGCGTAGTGCAAGGGGAAAATCACGGCCAATGGCCGTCTGCTCCCGTCCCCGTCTCCACGCGTGCGTGCTACCTGCTCATAGAATCCAGGAACTCTTTATTGGACTTGCTCTCTTTCACCTTATTGAGCAGGAACTCCATCGATTCGACAGGGTTTAGCGGCTGGAGTACCTTTCTGAGTATCCATATCCTGTTCAAGTCGTCCTTGGGTATGAGGAGTTCTTCTTTTCTTGTACCCGATTTGTTCAGGTCTATGGCAGGGAAGATGCGTTTCTCGGCGAGCTTCCTGTCGAGGACTATCTCCATGTTACCGGTACCCTTGAACTCTTCGAATATGACCTCGTCCATACGGCTTCCTGTATCGACCAAGGCTGTAGCGAGTATTGTAAGGCTTCCGCCTTCTTCTATATTACGCGCCGCTCCGAAGAAGCGTTTGGGCTTATGGAGGGCGTTTGAATCAACACCTCCCGAAAGTATCTTGCCGCTCGACGGGACGACAGTATTGTAGGCGCGTGCAAGCCTCGTGATACTGTCCAGGAGTATTACGACATCTTTCTGGTGCTCTACAAGGCGTTTGGCCTTTTCTATTACCATCTCGGCAACTTG
>DAOVKH010000173.1 GCA_030631875.1 Deltaproteobacteria bacterium
AGGTGGCGTATCGTCGGTGCCTTGCGTAAGGGGTTAAAGTAAGATGACACTTAAAGATAATGACTTTGACATTTCTCAATGGGCCGACGACGCCTATGTGAAGAAGTACGTCGAGAGTGTCGATATAATTATACCCGACAGGCGAGTCTTCTTAGATATACTCTCGACCTTCTTTGCTACTAACTTTAGTAAGGGAGTGAGGGTTCTCGACTTAGGCTCCGGCGACGGCTTCTTCATCGAGAGACTCCTTAATATAGACGACTCTATTGATGCCGTACTCGTTGACGCTTCACCGGAGATGTTAAGGAAGGCAGGAGATAGGTTGTCAGCATTCGAGAATATAAGCTTTGTTGAGTCTACCTTCGAGGGTTTACTGGACGATGCTTTGCCGCAAGAGCTTGAAGGCGGCTTTGATTTAATAATATCTTCTTTGGCTATTCATCACATAGCACTCAATAGGCGAGGCGAGTTATTTGCTCGCATCCACTCGCTCCTAAAGGACGGTGGCAGGTTCATAAACTTTGATATATCAATGTCTATAAGCGACGGCCTCGAAGATTTTTATATAAAGCTATGGGAGGAGCGCGTCATAAGGCTCTCTAAGGCTTCGGGCATTGAGGTCGATTATAAGAGTTTCATGGCAAAGCATAGTGATAGAGATCATCACGATAAACTCTCTACACTTGATGGGCAGTTGAGTACCTTAAGGGACGCTTCTTTTAAAGAGGTTGATGTCTACTATAAACATGGTCTTTTTGCCGTATACGGCGGCTTGAGAAAGGGAGGAAGTTGTGGCGGCTAATTTTTCTATAAGCGATATAATTAAATTCATGGAGACCGATGCCAAGCGTCCTGTCTCCATAAAAGATATCATGGTTAAGCTCGACATACCGAAGGACGGGCGCGACGGACTGGAGAAGTTATTAAAGTCGATGGTCGCAGACGCTATGGTCGTCAGCATAAAGGGCGGGCGTTACGGACTTCCTGAGAAGATGAATATGGTCGCAGGCGAGCTTCAGTGCCACGCCGACGGCTTTGGCTTCGTACTTCCGGAGGGCGGCACTGGGACGGACGTCTTCATACCTCAGCGCAGGATGAAGGGTGCTATGCACGGCGATAAGGTCGTAGCCAGGGTTGAGGGCGAGAAGCCCAATGGACGGCGCGAAGGTAGTATCATTAGAGTTTTGTCGCGTGCGCATGCGAAGGTCATAGGAATCTATAAGAAGGTAAAGGGCTTTGCCGTAGTCGTACCTTCCAATGAACGTATATTAGAAGACATCGTAATACCAGCTGGCGATGGTTCAAGGGCAAAGAACGGTGAGATGGTCGAGGTAGAGATAACCAAGTGGCCTGCCAAGCGTCAGGCTCCGGCCGGAAGAGTCATAGAGGTCTTGGGCGACCCGGACGACGCCGACGTAGAGGTGGCGGTAATCACAAAGAAGTATGGCCTGCCGTTGAGTTTTCCAGGCGATGTTACTAAGGCGGCGAAGGGCGTGCCGAGCGAGGTCTTGGAGGGCGAGTGCGAGGGCAGGCGTGACCTTACCGCAAAAAACCTGATGACGATAGATGGCGAGACGGCAAAGGACTTTGACGATGCCGTCTGTGTTGAGAGGATAGCGAATGGCGGCTACAGGCTCTTCGTTGCCATTGCCGACGTTAGCCACTACGTGAAGCCCGGTAGTATTATAGACGACGAAGCATTTGAGCGCAGTACGAGCGTATACTTTCCCGACAGGTGTATACCCATGCTTCCCGAAAATCTCTCTAACGGGATATGCAGTCTTAACCCTAAGGTCAAGCGACTTACCCTGACGGCTGAGATGGAATTCGACTCAAGCGGAAGGCTCGTTAATAAGAGCTTCTACGAGAGTGTCATCAAGAGTGTCGAGCGACTCACATATACAGATGTGAGTGCCATGCTAAAGGAGAAAGACGCAGAGCTGTTGGCTAAGTACGCCAAGATTGCAGGGGATATTTCTTTGATGGAAGAGTTGGCTCTGAAGCTTAACGCGTTGCGTGTTGAAGACGGCTCCATAGACTTCGATCTCCCTGAGCCGCAGATTATAATCGACATAGAGGGGCGTCCGCAGGATATCGTAAAGAGCGAGCGTAATATCGCGCACAGGATAATAGAGGAGTTTATGTTGTCGGCCAACAGGGCCGTTGCCGAGGTATTTACCTCTAAGCAGTTGCCTGCCATATATAGGGTGCACGAGCGTCCTGACGAAGATTCTATGAACGACTTTAGAGAGTTTATATCGACCTTTGGTCTTGACGTAAAAGGGCCGCCGACACCAAAGACATTCCAGCAGGTGCTTAAGTCCTTTGAGGGTAAGGCCGAAGAGAAGCTCATTACACATGTTCTCCTTCGTGCCATGAAGCAGGCCATCTATTCCGAGGAGAACTCCGGGCACTTTGGGCTGGCCTTTGACGACTACGCGCACTTCACCTCTCCGATAAGAAGGTACCCGGATCTTATAATTCACAGGCTTTTGAAGCTTGTGAGCACTGGTATGTATTCTACTGAGAAACGCAAAGAGATGGAGGCCTACCTTCCCGGAGCGGCCGTGCATACCTCAAAGCGTGAGCGCGTTGCCATGGAGGCCGAGCGTGAGATAGTAGACCTTAAGAAGACACAGTTCATGGAAGGTCGAGAGGGCGAGGTCTTTGGCGGGGTAATCTCAGGCGTAACGAGCTTCGGACTCTTTGTGGAATTGAAGGACTTCTTTGTCGAGGGGCTTGTCCACGTTACGACACTTGGGAGTGAGTACTACACCTTTGTTGAAAAGGAACACTCGCTCGTCGGAGAAAACACGGGGCGTCGTTTTCGTTTAGGCTCTGAGGTTACGATAAGGGTAGTGAAGGTCGATATCGGTAGAAGGCGTATAGACCTTGAGATATATAATGAAAGATCCGCCAATGATAAACCCAAGCCCAAAGGTACTTCAAAGCCTAAAGTCAAAGGTGAGCCAAAGAGTAAAACAAACCCTAAGGGCAAGGCCAAGGGTAGTGGTGGTGATGCTAAAGGCAAAGGCGGCTATAAGGGTAAGGCTTCTTCCTCTAAGCCTAAGAAGGGTAGAAGGAGAGCAAAGCGTTGAAGCTCTTAAAGGGGCGTGCCGCGTCATCTACCTTAAGCGACAGAGGCACGGTCGTAACGCTCGGTAACTTCGATGGCCTTCACACGGGGCACTGTGCGATACTTAAGAAGCTCGTAATGCGAGCCGAGGCACTTGGCCTACCCTCTGTCGTATATACCTTTGACCCGCATCCGCTTAAGGTGCTCGCACCAATGAAGTCTCCGCCGCTGATAGCGACTATCAAGGAGAAGATATCTATAATAGAATCTTACGGCGTAGATAGGCTATACCTCGCGCGCTTTACAGAGGCCTTTGCCGGTAAGAGCCCAAGGGAGTTTGTCGAAGATGTAATCGTGGCTCGCCTGCGCGCAAAGGTAGTCTTGGTCGGTCACGACTACCGCTTTGGAAGAGGTGGTAGAGGGGATGTCGTATCTTTAAAGAAGTTTGGCAAAGAGTTCGGTTTTAAGGTCTTGGTAGTAGCCGCCGTTAAACGAGGCGGGCAAGTCGTAAGCAGTTCGAGGATAAGGCGGCTTATCATAGACGGCGAGGTTAGAGAGGCCGCCAAATTGCTCGGACGCCCGCCGTCACTCTCAGGCAAGGTCGTTAAGGGCAGAGGGGTCGGTAAGGAGCTGGGTTTCCCAACTGCCAATATTCGTGTAGAGGGTGAGCTTATACCAAATGCAGGCGTCTATGCCGTAAAGGTAGAACTACTCGGCAAGTATTACCAAGGTGTCGTTAATATAGGCACTGCACCTACCTTTAACAGGGGTAAGGTAGTAGTGGAGGCGCACGTCATTGGCTTTAAGGGG
>DAOVKH010000168.1 GCA_030631875.1 Deltaproteobacteria bacterium
GGCGAGGCGATGAAAAGAATAAGATGCTCCAACGCATCTATGGCGTTGCATTTGCCGAGAAGCACGAGTTGGCAGAGCACCTTAAGATGCTCGAAGAGGCAAAGAAGCGCGACCACAGAAGGCTCGGTAAGGACTTGGACTTATTCTCCATGAATGAGGACACTGGCCCGGGGCTTGTGCTCTGGCACCCAAAGGGTGCGATGGTGCGCCACCTGATAGAAGATTTTTGGAAGAAACAACATATAAGAGGCGGCTACGACTTAATCAATACGCCGCACGTAGCAAAGGTAGACCTCTGGAAGAAGAGCGGTCATTGGGATTTTTATCAGGATAGTCTCTACAGCCCGATGGATGTTGACGGGCAAGACTATATCGTAAAGCCCATGAACTGCCCGTTTCATATCCAGATTTATTCGAGCAGGCTTCGCAGTTACAGAGACCTGCCGATAAGATACGCCGAGCTTGGAACGGTCTACAGATATGAACGCTCAGGCGTTCTGCACGGCCTCTTAAGGGTACGCGGCTTTACCCAAGACGACGCGCATATTTACATGACCCCTGACCAGCTGGAGGGGGAGATACAAGAGGTACTTAAGTTTACGCTTTACATACTCAAGTCTTTCGGCTTTAATGAGTATGATATATACTTAAGCACAAGGCCCGATAAGTACGTAGGGACGCTCGAAAACTGGGCTCAGGCCGAAGGGGCTTTGAAGTCTGCCCTTGAGAGCGAGGGGCTTGATTACGAGATAGACCCGGGCGAGGGAGTATTCTACGGCCCGAAGATTGATATTAAGATTAAGGATGTACTTGGTCGTTCGTGGCAGTGTTCGACGGTTCAGGTTGACTTTAACCTGCCCGAGCGCTTTGACATCACATATAGAAATGACAAGGGCGAGAGCGTGCGTCCTATAATGATTCACCGAGCCTTGATGGGTTCACTTGAGAGGTTCTTTGGCTGTTTGATTGAGCACTACGCAGGAGCTTTCCCTACTTGGCTCGCACCCGTTCAATGCGTAATCCTGACCGTTACCGAGCGTAACGATGATTACGCCGAGAAGTTGGCCGAGAGGCTTAAGAAAGAAGGTTTTAGAGTTGAGCTGGACGTTAGGAACGAAAAGCTCGGCTTCAAGATACGCGAGGCAAGGCTCGCGAAGATTCCTTATATGCTCGTTACAGGCGATAAGGAATGTGAGGAAGGATTAGTTGCCCCAAGGTCTCGTGACACAGGGGAGATGGAGGCCGTTACGGTCGAGGACTTTATTCTACATCTGAGAGAAGATGTCGCCCATGGAGGTGGGTCTCTATAGCGCACTTTAGAGGATCAAAACCAAAGAGAAACGTACAGCGTACCAACAGAATGATACGTGCCGCCGAACTTCGTGTGGTAGACGAAACAGGCGAACAGCTTGGCGTGATGAGTTCGGATGCGGCCATTGAATTGGCCGAAGGCAAGGGGCTGGATCTAGTCGAGATATCGCCCAATGCCGAGCCGCCGGTATGCAGGATAATGGATTTCGGTAAGCACAAGTACCTTATGAGCAAGAAAGCGCATGAGGCCAAGAAGAAGCAGACCGTCATTCATATAAAAGAGGTTAAGCTCAGGGTTAAGACCGATGAGCATGATCTCTTATTTAAAATTCGTAATGCCAGAAAGTTTCTCGATAATGGAGATAAGGTAAAGGTAACGCTATCGTTCAGAGGGCGCGAGATTACGCATCCGGAACTGGGCTTAGCGAGCCTTAAGCGTGGCATAGAGGACGTGAAGGACGTTGGCACAGTCGAGGTCTACCCAAAGCGGGAAGGCCGAAACTTGATGATGTTGCTTACGCCCATAATAACAAAAGAAGCCAAAAAACTGCAGGAGAAGAAGGATGCCAAAGATAAAAACAAATAGAGGTGCCGCGAAGCGTTTTAAGAAGACCGCAAGCGGAAAGATAAAGAAGAACAGAGCCGGAAGAAGGCATATATTGACCTCCAAGCCAACGGGCAGGAAGAGGAGTATGCGTAAGGCTACGTATATATCAAAGGCCGATACGGCTTCAATCTCAAGGTTGCTTCCTTACGCCTAAGCGAGATGGGGCGGGGTTGAAGAGTCTATGAAGCCCTGAAAGGTAGACTGCTACCTTGTTGAAGATATGGTCTTAAGTAGTTACGGTAAGTGGTTGTATTTTAATGTATTTATTCTGGTAGGCGATAGTTAGCCTACTTTGATAAGAGACGAAAGGAGTATCCTTAGAGATGCCGAGAGTTAAAAGGGGCGTAAATGCCGCCAAGAAAAAGCGTAAAGTATTTAAAGCCGCAAAGGGTTATAGAGGAGCCAGAAGGCGTCTCTTAAGAACAGCCACAGAGGCCGTTGAAAAGGCATGGTGTTACGCCTACGAGCACAGAAAGACCAAGAAGCGTGAGATAAGGTCTCTCTGGATAGCTCGCATAAACGCCGCGGCACGTATGAACGGTATAACATATAGCCGTCTTATAGAGGGGCTTACCAAGGCTGAGGTTTCGTTGGATAGGAAGGCATTGGCCCATATGGCAGTGACCGATCCTACAGGTTTTGAGAAGGTTGCGGACATCGCCAAGCAAAATATTGCTAACGCTTCCCAAGCGTAACCATGTCTAATATGATCGACGAGCTGAAGAGCCTGAGTAAAGAGGCCGTAGAACTCCTTAAATCGGCCAAGATCAAGGATACAGTCCTTGATATCAAGAACAAGTACTTGGGCCGTAAGGGTAAGATTGCGTCTCTTACGAAGAAGCTCGGCACTCTCTCGCATGAAGAAAAGCGTAAGGCCGGCGAGGCTATAAACTCGGCTAAGGAGCTGGTAGACTCAGCCGTTAGAGAGCTTCTTCACAGTTTTTCGAAGAGTGAAAAGGCCGAGCAATTAGCGGGCGAGACCCTCGATGTAACGCTCCCCGGCAGGCTCACTCCTTTAGGCGGGCTTCACCCGGTAACTCAGGTCACTCAAGAGGTCGAGGACTTCTTTTTGAAGGTCGGCTTCGAGGTCGCCGAAGGCCCTGAGGTAGAGCTTGATCACTATAACTTTGAATCCCTTAACATTCCAAAGGATCATCCTGCAAGAGATATGCAGGATACCTTCTACGTCGGTGAAGGTACAGACGTACTTTTGCGCACGCACACATCTCCCGTTCAGATACGGGTAATGGAGGGCAGGAAGCCGCCGCTTAGGGTCATTGCCCCCGGGGCGGTCTACAGGCGCGACTCCGACATTACGCACACTCCCATGTTCCACGAGATAGAGGGCTTTATGGTAGACGACTCGGTTAGCTTCGGCGAGCTGAAGGGGATACTTACGGCCTTCCTGCACCACATATTTGGCGAGAAGAAGTCCATCCGATTCCGCCCGAGCTTCTTTCCATTCACAGAGCCGAGCGCGGAGGTCGATATTGAGTGCGTTATATGCAGTGGTTCTGGTTGCAGGGTTTGCAAGTCTACAGGATGGCTCGAGATACTTGGATGCGGCATGATACACCCTGAGGTCTTCCGTTCGGTCGGATATGACAGTGAAAACTTGTCGGGCTTTGCCTTTGGCCTCGGCATAGAGCGCATTGCAATGCTTAAGTACGGCATAGACGATCTGCGTATATTCTTTGAAAACGACGTAAGGTTCTTAAACCAACTAAGATAGATTCCAACCCACAGGTAAATTATAAGATGCTATACAGCTATAATTGGATAAAAGAATTCGTAGATACCGACTTAAGTGCCGCCGAGGTATCGGAGCGACTAACGATGGCCGGTATCGAGGTCGACGGCGTTGGTGGGGTCTCTCCTGAGATAAGTAAGGTCGTAACGGCGCGTATAGAATTGATGACCAAGCACCCGAATGCCGACAGATTAAGATTATGTCAGGTCAATATCGGCGAAGGCGATCCGCTGGAGATAGTCTGTGGTGCGACCAATATGAAAGAGGGCGACGTAGTGGCTCTGGCCCTGCATGGTGCGACACTGCCCGGAGGCGTTAAACTCAAACGCTCCAAGATACGAGGCGTAAAGAGCGAGGGGATGCTCTGCTCCGAGGTAGAGTTGGGTATAGCCGAAGAGTCGCCCGGGATTATGATACTCCCCGAAGGCACAGAGCCCGGCCTTGAATTAAAGGACGCCATTGGCGGTGGCGACGAATTCTTTGACGTTTCAATATTAC
>DAOVKH010000024.1 GCA_030631875.1 Deltaproteobacteria bacterium
CGGCTTCTCTCTCAGATGGAACCCCTTATTCCACGAGCTACGATGGGCCTACCGATGAACCCACCTATGTATACGAACTTTGCCTCAAATGTCATTCCGTATGGGGTGGAGCTTTAGATAATACTTCTCCTTCGACTACACGTAGCGTTGCCAACACACCGGTAACGACGCCATTTACGGATGTGGGTGCGGAGTTTGACCCTGACAATTGCGATAGCGGTAATGGTGCAATACATCCGCTCTTTGCCAAGGGCTGTAATCAGCCGCCTACGGGTGCTAACACGGCATGGACAGGAGCCGGTAGAAGAGCAGATATACCTACTGTCGATGAACTCTCTCAGAATTTTGTGCCGCCATGGACAAAGGATTCCTTTGTTACCTGTGTAGACTGTCATAGGGGGAATGCCGCCGGCCCGTACGGTCCGCACGGTTCGACCCGCCCATTTATCTTGGCTACGCTTGATACGGGTATAACCTATGATGTATGTACCGATGCAGGGCCGGGCGCATGCACTGCTACGGCAACCGTTAATTACCTTACGTATTATCCGGCAGGGGGAAAGGCGGGAGAGGAGATGTCTGGAAAAGATCCGAATAACCTCTGTCTCAACTGCCATAGGGCCGATATTTACGGTTTCTTTGAACAGGCGGATGCACCGGAGTTTCATAAATTTGCGCGTCACAGCCATCCTGCCGACGATAGTTCGGTAACCGATGGTGGCGGTGGCGGTGGTGGTCAGGCCTTTGCTACAACTCAGCCGAGAGGTATAGTGTGTCTTATTTGTCATGGTGGTAGGATTCTTGGCGGGATACACGGCTTGGATACGAGTGTTGCCAGAGGCCAGAATTCAGAGGGTGCGCCGACGGGAGCTAACTCAGGGTTAAGGTTTATCTACGGTACTAAGTGGCGTGGTTATGATAAGGCAACCACCACGACCGATGGAACGTGCTACAGAGGCGACGATGCAGTACCGAGTAGTCCTAATGGTACCGGTGGTACTTTTGCAGTATGCACTCAGCACGGAAATGCTGCCGGAGATGATGCCGGTAATTCAGGGTTTGCCAACTATGACTATTAAGGATAGGGAGCTATATCTCACCGATGGAGTAGCCCTGCCAAACTTCGTCGATAATATCTGCACTAAGTAATACTCTGATTATCGTGAAAGAGAAAAACATACTAAACCACAATCTATTAGAGAAGTTAATCCTCGTAGGGCTTTGCCTTTCAGGGACGGCGGCGCTCATATATGAGGTTGCTTGGACGAGGGCTCTATCGCTCGTCATGGGTTCTACGACCTATGCCCTCTCGACTATGCTTGCGGCGTTCATGGCAGGGCTAACACTTGGCGGATACTTGGGCGGCAGATGGGCCGATAGGACTAAGAACCCGGCACTCTCCTTTGCTATAGTAGAAGGCTCTATAGCCGTCTTTGGGCTAATTACTTTTATAATAATAAAGAACCTCTCGCCAATATACGCGTGGGTCTTTAATACATTTCATCTGTCGTTCTCTTCGTTCTCCATTGCACAATTTATAATGGCATTCCTTATAATGATAATCCCTACGACACTCATGGGGGCGACCTTCCCGTTGGTCTTAAAGGCTCGAGCCCATCGCCTTGATACCATCGGTAAAGAAGCCGGTAATGTATACTCCATAAATAACCTCGGTGCCATAGCAGGATCTCTCATGGCAGGTTTCGTGTTGATTCCGCTCGTTGGGGTTAAGCTGACCAATCTCTTTGCGGCCGGGGTGAACCTTATAACAGCGGTGACCATTATTTACTTTGTATCGAGGCTCAATTATAGGAAGACTATTGGTGTGCTCCTCATATTCCTTATCCCTGCGACCTTATTTTCCGTCTATATAGTTCGTTCAGGGGACTTCGGGCTCTTTTATTCCTTCTATAAGGCTAAGAATAATCCTCTCTACGAGTCATTTAGTAAAAGTGTATTTAAACATGCATTGCTCTTTGAGGAAGAGGGGCTTAATGGGTTGGTGCAGGTCTTCAAAGATCCATATATGAAAAGGGTCTATCTTGTGACTAATGGCAAGGTCGAAGGAAGTGCCATTAGAGATAGTGGAGAGATAGTTGATTCTTCGGTGGGTACTATAGACTGGGCCAATCAGCTGCTCCTGGCATACCTTCCATTAGAGGCTAACCGCGGGGCAAAGAGTTTTCTCTCGATAGGGCTCGGTACAGGCACGACGACGAGGGCGATTATGAGTGATAGAGGGCTTAAAGAAATAGATGTCGTTGAGATAAATCCGCTCGTCGTTAAGGCCGTTAATGAGCACTTTTACCCCGAACTCTTTATCGATGAGAGGATTAACTTCATAGAGGGTGATGCCAGAAACTACCTCTCTCTGTCGAGCAAGCACTACGATGCCATTGCCTCGGAGCCGTCCTACCCCGTAGACCAAGGCATATCGGCACTATTTAGCCTTGAGTTCTTTAGGCTCGTAAGGGCGCGCCTGACCGACGAGGGGGTATTTGCGCAGTGGATACCATCATACCTTCTGAATAAGGATGAATTTAAGATGATGCTAAGGACATTTAATAGAGTATTCCCTGAGACTTATGTCTGGTATATGTCGGCCTCAAAGGATATTATATTATTGGGGAGTAAGGGGCCGATAGACCTCGATGGAATAGAAGGTAGGATAGCTATGCGGGAAAAGGCCGCCGGTATGGCGGGAAAGTATGAGCTTTACTTAGACCCTGAGAAGGTCAGAGAGATAACGGCCAAACCGGGTCCGCTCAATACCGACGACAGGCCTGTCCTTGAATTCATTGCCGCGAGGAATATGTTATGAGAAAGAATATAAGCGTATTAGCCGTAACGGTTCTTATAGCACTTTTTTTCTTAGGGTGCGCTAAAGAGCAGTCTCCCGAAGAGTATGCCGTTAAGCTTGCCGTCACCAAATATAATAACGCCATAATAGATTTATATAGAACGGTATCGCCGGAGAAGTTAAATGAGATTGCCTTGGCAGAAGAATCAAGGAAGGTGCAGTCCTACATGTCAATCTTCCTTCCGGGCAAGAGGCTCATGGATGCCGAGTATAATAAGATAGACTTTGACGAGGTTACCATAGATGGCGAGAGTGCGTTTGCCTTGACCTCGGAGGATTGGAGATTCAGGTGGGTACACTTTAAGACCGGCAAAGAGATAGAGCCGTGGAAGGATATTCACTATAATATGCGATATGATCTTACCCTTGTCGAAGGTAAGTGGATGATAGAAAAGGCTACCGACATGGATAAGGAGGAGGCTGATCTAAAGAAAGAGAGCTCTGGTGAAGAAGCCGCCGAAGATGTCGCGATGCCTGAAAAGACTGAAGAAGCGAGCACTTAGCCTTGCAGGCTGCAGTGTTCTTTATAGTTGCGGTTAGTTTTTTATTGTCTTTTATTCCTTTCACCTATAGAATATATACCTTCCTATGAGACTCTTTATATTCTTAACTTCCAGATTATTCGCGATAATTTTGCTCGGCGTGAGCATCGTAGCCTTAGTTGTTGTAAACAAGTACGCCTCTCTCTACCACCCCGTAATCTTAGTGCTTCCAGCCGCACTCTTCCTTAGTGTTCTCTTGTGTTCGATAAGGCGTCTATACTCTGACGCAGGGCGTACGCATATTACATGGGGTTCTTTTATCTTTCATATCGGCATGCTCATTATAATAGTGGCTACGCCTTACGGAGCGATGACAAGGTTTATAGCCGACGTGACATTACCTGAGGGGTTGTCTGTAGAGCTCAATGATGAACAGTTCGTAAGCATAGTAGCCCTGCCTCCTTCGGGTGAGGTGCCTGATATTCATATGAGGCTTAACTCACAGCAGACCATATATGAAGATAAGATATATCCTGTGGATTACAGGGCAGAGTTAACGATAGGCCTATTTGAAGATGGAGCGGTCAGGAGGGCGGAAGAGCTCCTGAGAACCAACGCTCCCGTCGAGAGGGAAGGCTATCAATTCACATTGATAGGCGGCGAGCTATCGGCAAGGTTTTCGGTAAAGGATACCTCCGGCAAGATAGTATTCAGCGAGTTTGTGAACCTCTCCTATAGCTCAGACTTTGAGGATACTGTTGAGATACCTGAAGCCGGTTTGACGCTATATACGCGCTTCTTTCCGGATCTCTACATGGAGGGCGGCAAGTACGGTACACGCTCGCCGGAGCTACGCCGTCCGGCATACGGCATCAGAGCCGCCTTAAAGTCAGATCCTTTCAAGGACCTTTGGCAGGGGGTATTAAAAGAAGGCGAGCGCGCTGAATTCGCCGGCATGGCTCTGGAGTTTACCGAGCTTCGTTCGGTCGTTAATATCAAGATAGTTAAGGATAATTCATATTGGGGAATACTTATAGGATGGCTTGTAATATTGGTAGGGCTTCTGGTAAGATACTTCTCTCTTCTAACGCCGTGGGCTAAAGAAGACTTTGAGGATTGAGGAGGTTTCGAGGGTAATTTGGAGATAGTCGGAATATTCGTAATGCTGAATAATTACTACCACGACTTTGCTACGGCCGTAATAATAGTCTGTACTTACGCGACGGTCTTGATGGTGAGGTTTGCCGAACGCGAGGCATCAGGGTTATTCAGGAAGAATCTCATTAAGATATATCCGCGCATGTTGCACGTAACGGGCGGCTCATTAGTGTTATTATTTATGGCAGGAATAGTGCGCAGTTTTACATATAAGTGGTTTGAGTGGGTAGAGGTCATGGGGATGAGCCAGATCGTTGTCGTCATATTCAAGCACGTCCTTATCTTTGCTGTATTCGGTTACGGCATATATCTGTGGGTTGGGCTACATAAGCGCATGAAGGCCATAAGAGCCGAAGGAAAGGAATCTTAATATGCAGGCTCTTGAAGGTATAGCCCTTTGGGTGGCGATAACCGCCTATCTGTTTGTCTTCTTGTTTTATCTCTCGGCGATAATATTTAAGAAAGAACGTTACGCCAAGACGGCTTGGAGGTTGAGCCTGTGGGCGTTATTCTCTCATACGTTTAGCATAGCCGTAAGGTGGATAGAGTCAGGCCATCCGCCCGTCTTATGGGCATTTGAGCACTCACTTGCGGGTTCTTGGTTTGTGATGGCGGCCTTTACCTTGGCGGCGTGGCGTGTTAAGAAGTTCAGAGCGGCCGTAATAATAGTTGCCCCTGTAGTGATGATGATACTCGGTAACGGCATAATGGCTCATAACCCTACACTCGAGCCTTTGCCCCCGCCGTATCAGAGCAATTGGTTGTGGGTGCACGTTGGCTTTGGATGGGTCTCTTACGGCGCATACCATGTGGCCGCGGGCCTTGGCGTATTATACCTCTTAAAGGCCAAAGCAATGCGGCTGGGCAGGGCTGGTTCGTCGAGGCTATATAGCGCGTTGCCGGACCTTGACGCAATGGACGAGCTTATATTTAAGTTTATAGTCTACGGATTCATCTCTCACATAGTCATGCTCGGCTCAGGGGCTATATGGGCATACGGCCTCTGGGGCAGATACTGGGCATGGGATCCAATAGAGATATGGACGCTCGTGGCATGGCTCGTATATGGGTTGAATATTCACCTGCGAGCCACCTATGGGTGGAAGGGCAGGCGTGGTGCCTGGCTCGCCGTAGCCTCTATCACAGGGATTATGATACTCTTCGGCGGCATAGGCTTTACCAAGGGCGTGCATACCCCGCTTCTTTAGAATTCATCCAGAGTAGAGGAACTTATAGATGGTAGAAACACTGGTAGTACTCAACAATTACTTCAATGACTTCTTCGTATCGATGGTATTCGTTACGGCCATAGTCTGTAGCCGTTTTGTGCGTTACGGTCTAAGAGCTACTGATGATGAATCATCGGCGCTGGTTCGTTACGCGCTTCCTAAACTCGATAAGATATTTATCGTATCTGTTATATGCGCAATCTTAGGCGGAGCTTTGAGGTACACGGTCATGTCGGACTTTGAGCTGGCCGATGCCGTAAGGAACGGACAAGTCTTGGCAATAAGGGTTAAGTACGTGATGTTAATACTCTTATTTACGGCAGGAGTTATCATTCGAAGCCTATCTTCAGAAAGAAGTGCGAGATAATTACTTTATGTGAGTTTAGTAGAGGTTCTGAGAGAGTATCTTTAAAATTTATTCTTAAAATAAATTAATTTTTAGCTTGCATCTTCTAATAGAATGTTGTAATTGTATTATACAAAATTTATTAAGGGGGATTCAGATGGCAAAAGCTATGACCAAGTCAAAGATAATCGAACATCTCGCTAAGAAGTCAGGTCTTACCAAGAAAGCCGTGAACGAACTGCTCGAAGAGTTTACACAGCTTGCTTACAAGCAGACAAAGAATACCTTTACTCTTCCGGGCCTCGGTAAGCTCGTAGTCGTTAAGAGGAAGGCCAGAATGGGCAGAAACCCTCAGACCGGCGAATCTATAAAGATAGCCGCAAAGAAGGTCGTTAAGTTTAGAGTTGCTAAGGCGTGTAAGGATGCCGTAGCCGGTTAGTTTGTTCTTTAGAGTATTTATATAAGTAAGGCGGGATATTTCTTCTAAGAGATGTCCCGTTTTTTTTGTTAGACTTTGAAGAGCTTCTGAATATACTTTTATTAACTGTAAGGGGACTTAATTTGAAGAAATTATTTATAGAAGATATTAAAGAAGGCGCAAGGGTCGAAGGTGCTTTTCTCGTTACGAGAAAGAATCTGGCTCAGAGCCGCGCAGGCAAGCCCTACATAGCCATGAGGCTGATGGATAAGACAGGAGATCTTGAGGCCAGAGTATGGGACTCGGCCGAACGCCTAAGCAAGGGCTTTAAGCTCGACGATGTTGTTTCGCTGAAGGGCTCAGCCGTTGAGTATCAGGGTAAGGTTCAGATTAATGTCTCCTCGATAGAGCGCGTTGAAGATTCCGAGTACGACCTTCGAGACTATCTTATATCTTCAAAGCGTGACCCTCAGGAGATGATGAAGGAGGTCGATGCCATAGTTGACTCTATGGAAGACGCTTACATTAAGGCACTCCTTCAGGGTATATTCTCTGATGATGATTTGAGGCGCGCCTACATGACGGCTCCGGCGGCAAAGATGATGCACCACCCGTACTTGGGCGGTCTTCTTGAACACGTCGTCTCATTATTGACTCTCGGAGACTTTGCGGCCTCACACTATAAGGAGACGGTCAATAGAGATCTCCTCTTGGCAGGCCTTATGCTCCACGATATAGGTAAGGTAACGGAACTATCCTACGAGAGGTCATTTAATTATACGACGGAGGGAAAGCTCATTGGCCATATCGTCATGGGCGTAGAGTTGATAGAGCGTCGAGCGCGCCTCATCGAGGGCTTCCCCGACGAATTGCTACTGCACTTAAAGCATATAATTCTTAGCCACCACGGTATACTTGAGTATGGCTCTCCGAAGAGGCCAAAGACGGTCGAGGCATTGCTCATATCACACCTCGATGACATGGACGCAAAGATGAATGCCATAGGTATGCTCGTAGAAGGCTACTCTGACGAAGGTAGTGAAGGTGACGAGGGCGATGACTGGACCGATTATCAGAGAATATTCGAGCGTTATATTTATAGAAGACCTTACCGGAGCGGCGTAGAGCCGACAGAGAGAAGTAACGCTACTGAGGACGAGAATGAAGCCGCATCCGAAGATACACCTGAAGGTAAAGACGACATGAAGCTCTTTTGATTGGTCTCTCTTAGGGCTTTGGCGGACTGCATACAGGGCAGTAATCCTCGCCTTGTTCGAGCGGGCATATGTGGCCGCACTCAGGGCAGCAGACGCAATTTTCTAAGACCTCTCCGCAAGCGCGGCATCGTTCTGCCTGTGGTAGTTCTTCGGCGGTACTCATGACATTAACCTCCTTGAAAAATTCCTCTTTAAGAGGGAGTTGAGATTCGTTCTTCATGGTATGGGTTCGTCTTCTTTCAAGGAGACGAACCCACTTACGCCATTAAGGGCTCTCTCCAAACCCCTAACATCACAATAAAGAGCCACCATGACTCTCACTTAGAGCATAGCCTCAGAAAAACCATTTGCAATACCCCGTTGGGGTTAATTTTCTTCTTTTGAGAAAGATTTTGAGGCCGTGATGCCTGCCTCTTCGTCCACCGTCTGCAGTATTATTAGACCCACCAAAAAGAATGCGGCGAGGCTCAGGATGGCGATGCGTTGGCTTCCCGTATAGGCGCTTATCTCCCCGTATACGAGTGGGCCTATTATGGCCGCAAGCTTACCGACAAGGGCAAAGAATCCGAAGAACTCGGCATTCTTCCCCTTGGGCGTGAATAATCCGAGGAGCGTTCTGCTAATAGACTGATTTGCGCCTAATACTGTCCCAGCGACCAAGCCGATTAAATAGAAGCCCGACTTTGTCTCTACGAGGTATGCGCCGACTATAACGCCTATCCATATGACGAGCGTTATGGTTATAGACCGTTTTGCACCTAACTTGTCGGCAATACTACCAAAGACGAGCGCGCCGATGGCCGCCGCTACCTGGGTTATGATGAAGTACTTTATGAGCTCCGCGGGCGTAAAGCCCAAGACCTGATGGGCGAAGATGGAGCTAAAGATGATGACGGTATTTACGGCATCTGTGTATATGAGGTAGGCGAAGAAGTACTTTGTAAGCTCCCGAAAGTTCTTAATCTCATGAAAGGTCGTTTTGATGCGCCCGAACGCACTCCTTACAGTAGAGCCAATCCGGGGGCGGTGGTGAAAGCCGTCTCGCTCCTTTAGGTAAAGTAGTGTAGGTATGGAGCATATGAGGAAGAATGCCGCCGTTACAGGGAAGCTTAAGCGGTATGATGTTAGGTTTGCTTCTATTAAGCCGCCCCTTATTAAAGGGAATACGATAACGAGCGCAATTAGCCCGCCGACGTATCCTAAGGCCCAACCGTAGCCCGATATTCGACCGATATTATCCTTAGTGGATATGTCTATCAGAAATGAATTGTAGAAGTGCATGCCGCCGTTAAAGCCTATGTTGGAGAGTGTAAATAGTATGACGCCAAGCGTAATGTCGCCGCGACCGACGAAGAAGAGCAGTGCCGTGGCCACGACCGACAAGAGTGTGAAGGCCGTTAGGAAGCGTTTCTTAAGGCCACGGTCGTCGGCAATAGCGCCGAGTAGGGGCGAGACGACGGCTATGATGAGCATCGATACGGCGTAGGTTCGACCCCAGAGGCGCGCTCCGTCACCCATGCCCGCACCATCTGCTATAATAGTCGTAAAGTATATGCTAAAGGCGACCGTGATGATGACGGTACTATATGACGAATTTGCGAAGTCATATAAACACCACGCAAATATCTCGCCCTTCGTTGCCTTGGCTTTATAATCGCTTGATATCACGCTACTTATATAACATAATGAGCAGTAAGAATATAGTTTTTATAGGAGGTGTGCTGTGACGGAGAGCTACTATAAGCCTGAGGATTTATTAAAGTTTTCTTCGATAGGCGACGACGCCCCTGAGCTTTGGAAGAAGTTTAATGAATGGTACGGCGAGGTCTTTAAGGAAGGCGCTCTGACCGAGCGTGAAAAGGCTTTGATAGCCTTGGCCGTTGCCACGGCAGAGCAGTGTCCGTACTGCATCGACGCATTCACAAAGACGTGCCTTGAGAAGGGATCTAATACCGAACAGATGACCGAGGCCATCCACGTAGCCTCTGCCATAAAGGGCGGGGCGACACTCATCCACGGCGTACAGATGCGTAACGCCGCAAAGAAGGTGGAGCTTTAGATATAGATATGGCATCCAACGGTGAGATATCTGGCCTCGAAGCCCTCGCAATAGAACCATTCGACGAGAGGCTTAAGTGCGAGGTGGGCTTATACCCCTTAAAGGCCTCAGCTCCCTCTACCTTGCAGGTAGACTTGGGGAGCTTCTGTAATTTGAAGTGCCGACACTGCCACGTCAGCGCCGGTCCGGATAGAACGGACAAGGTAATGACGCGCTCTACGATGGAGAGTTGCTTGGAGGCCGTCGCAGGGAACGCCTCTATCTCTACCATCGACATAACCGGCGGTGCGCCTGAAATGCACCCGGACTTTAAGTGGTTTGTAGCCGAGGCAGTCAAGGTCGCAAAGAAGGTAATGGTTAGAACAAACTTGACACTTATGAATAATAAGGCCGCGTGCGATGACATTGGCGAGTTCTTAGCCGCGCGGAAGGTCGAGCTCGTTGCGTCCCTGCCGTACTATCGCAGGGAAGAGACCGACCGCATGAGAGGTGAGGGGGTATTCAAGGCAGTGATGGAGTCGATGAAGTACTTGAATTCGATTGGTTACGGTATGGATGGAAGCGGCCTTAAGTTAAATCTCGTATATAACCCGACGGGTGCTTTTATGGCTCCGAGCCAGTCCGCAATTGAGGCCGACTTCAGAAGGGAGCTGACGAGACGCGAAGGCGTTTCATTCAATAACCTATTCGTCATTACGAATATGCCCATCGGAAGGTTCTTTGATTTCCTTGTAGAGTCTGATAATTTAATGCCTTACATGGAACGTCTTGCGAGTGCATTTAATCCCGACTCCGTAGAGGGGCTTATGTGCAGAACGACTCTGTCGGTCGCCTCAGACGGTACTCTTTACGACTGCGACTTTAATAGAGTGCTTGGCCTTAAGAGCCTTTTGCCAGACTCTACTACCGACGCTACTATAGAGAGTTTTGATGGTGATACCCTCGACGGACGTGATATACTTACAGCTCAGCACTGCTACGGATGTACGGCAGGGGCAGGGTCGAGTTGTGCGGGAGAGACTACGTGAAGAATAAGAACGATAAGGTTCTAATCCTCGGAGGGACATTCGACCCGATTCACTTCGGGCACTTGCGCCTGGCCGAAGAGGTTAGCGAATCTCTCGCCATAGAACGCGTACTATTTGTGCCAGCCGGTATACCTCCGCATAAGAAAGGGGTTAATATTACGAAACCAAGCCTTCGCCTTCGTATGTTGAGAGCCGCTATAGCCGATAAGCCTGCCTTTCAAGTCTCAGAGGTAGAGATAAAGCGTAAAGGGCTTTCCTATACCATAGAGACGGTGCGTGAGCTTAGGGCCGAGGGTATGGAGCTTACGCTCGTCATTGGGGCCGATCAGTTTAATGAGATACGCACTTGGTGCGCTTATGAGGAGATATTGAAGGCCGTAGATATTGTCGTAATAGGCAGACCCGGCTACGTATCGAAGAAGCCCGGTGAGGCTCTGCCTGTTGAAGTCGCAAAGAAGTTTTGGTATGATAAAGAGATGTCTCGCTACGAGAACTCTTTCGGCCACAGCCTGACATACTTAAATACGACCGAGCTTGACATCTCGGCCTCAGCCATACGAGCCAAGGTTGCTGAAGGGATATCGATAGAGCACCTTCTGCCAAAGGCTGTAGAGGATATAATAGTCAAAGAGGGGCTTTACAAAGATATTGGCGGTAATTAAAAAACTAAGAGGAGCAGGACGATAGAACTTACATCTGAGAAAAAAGCGATAATGGCGGCACACCTACTGGGTGAAAAGCTTGGCGAGGATATCGTCATAATAAATATAAAAGAACTTTCGAGTGTTACCGACTACGTGGTAATCGCTGGAGCTACTTCGGATAGGCAGATAAGGACACTCTCCAAGGGCGTGCAGGACGGATTTATTACTGCGACAACTAAAAACGGCGAAGAGCTTGAGAAGGTAAAACCCCTATCTGTCGAAGGCGAGCGCACCGGAGCGTGGGTATTGCTGGATTACGGCGACGTAGTTATTCATATATTCATTAAGTCCGAACGTGAGCGTTACGACTTAGAGGGTCTGTGGGCAGACGCGCCGCGCGTTGAATTCGATGAATCTAAGGCAGACGATACCGGTACGGTCGATGGCAATGAAGCCTCCGCGCCCTCTAATTAATACTTAAGTGAAGATTCTACTCTTAAGTGTCGGCACCATAAAGAAGTCTTATATGAGTAGCGCTATAGAGGATTACCTTAAGCGCATTAAGCGTTACACGCCGCTCGATGTTTTGAGTGTAAAGGACGAGACCCTATCTGTTAAGATGCCGCGCGGTGATGTCCTAAAGCGAGAGGGCGCGCGCATAGCGGCAAAGCTCAAGGATGGCGACTACATAATATCGCTCACCGACAGTGGCGAGGGCTTTACCTCCCATAAGTTTTCAGAGAAGATAGAGCGCATACTCGCAGGCACGGGCATAACGGCCAGACGCATAGTATTCATAGTCGGCGGTGCTTACGGACTCGACGAAGATATTATTGCCCGCTCCAACATATCGTTGTCATTATCAAAGATGACTCTGCCGCACGAATTGGCGCGCTTAGTCTTAGCAGAGCAGATTTACCGAGCATTCACTATAATGCGTTCAGAGCCTTATTCCCATTAAGAAGATTAAAAAAACTCTTCATAGACGGAGGAAGAAGTCATGCACTCAAAGATAGTTCTCTTCGTAATAATCATTCTCTTAGGCGGTTTCTTCTATATACATACGACAAATCCGGCCGAGGTAACGATAATGCTTCCGGTCGATAATAGCTTTACCATACCGATTACGGTCTTGCTCTTTGCGGGCTTTGTCTTGGGCGTGGCCTTGATGATATTCAATACCATCTTTATCGATGCCGCCAAGATGGTCGGTGAGATGAAGGGGCGTAAGGAACGCAAGCTCGCCACTCAGGCACAAAAGAATTACAACAAAGGCACGGCGGCCTTATTCAAGGGGGCGTATGGTGATGCCGTGAAACTCCTCGAAAAGTCATTGCTACACGGCACAGGCGAGAGATCTTTCAGGCGCTCTGCAACGCTCTACTTAGCGGAAGCCTACTCCAAGGCCGGGGAGAGCGCTAAGGGGCTTGCCTTGCTCGAAGACTTTTCAGCCGTGGCGGCAGGGGACGGCGATATAGAGGCACTATTCGCTACTGCCTCGTTGGCGCGTACGGCAAATGACCTTAAGGCCGTCGAGAGGGCATTGCTCGAAGTGCTTAAGATAGACTC
>DAOVKH010000089.1 GCA_030631875.1 Deltaproteobacteria bacterium
CTACTATGCGGAGCGTGTAGCCCTTAAGGGGCGGAAGCGTGAATGCCTCGTTCGTCTGGTCTCTGACATAGAGCTTGTACTGTATGGTATCGCCGGCCTTGTAAACACCCTGGGCGGTCGTACCCCAGGTGTGTATGTGCCCGTACTTGGTCTCCAGCGACTGGCCTATATACCAGTCGTCCGAGCCCTTGGCCTCCACCTCGAACTTATAGATTAGCGGCAGGAGTGCCATATCTTCGCCCTTTGTCGCGCGAACGAAGAAGGATCTCTTGTCTTTGTTACTGCCCCAGTAGGACATTATATGATTAAGCTCCGGGTCGATATCCTTAAGACCCTTTAGTGTGGCTATGCCGCCGCCGTTGGTTACAGCCGTCGAGTCGACCTTCGGATCGGCGGTAAAGTCCTTGAAGGTATCTTTATAGATGTCAATGGATACGCCCTCGACCGGCTCGCCTGTCTTAAAGTCCGTTACCCATACGATGGTATTGAAGTGGCCAATTTTAACGTGCATGTTGTATGGTGTGACCTGTGTAAAGAACCACTTGCTATCTTCGTCCTTATAGCCAACGACGGGCGTTGTCTCAAGTGAGCCCATAATAACCCCCGATGGCTCGCCTATGAGTTCACGGGCCTTGAGAGGGATCCTGTAGGCGACATCCTCTGCCTCATCTATGTTGATGGTCTTCTTCTGCGACCTATCCTTGCCGCCCTTTACGGTTATGGTGTCGTAGTCAAAGCGAACCTTCTTCAGATTCGTAACGGTCATCGGCATATCGCTATTGACCCCCTTTTCGAGAACAAAGAAGGGGTTTGCGAAGCTGAAGTTAGGGCGTCGGTGGGCGGTCATGAATTGCAGGTCAATATCCTTTGAAAGAGGGCGTCCGAATGCGTCGATTAATTTCTGAGCCTCGGCCTTTACGTGATACGGCTGGTAGGCCTTTAGGAGTTCAGGTAGAGTTATCCTGTATGTATTGCCTCGGCTGTGATGGCGCGAGAGGCTTGAGTAGACATAGGCACTCGCCCACGGGTCATAGTCGGTGCGGCCTCCGGCCAAGTCGGGATCAAGGGTTAAGTGTTCTTTTAAGGTCTCCCTTGTAACGGGCGTTGAGAAGATAACGCTTACGCCACTCATGGGGTCGCACATGCCCTTCTTTGGTCCTCCTTCGCCGGCCTTTATCATGATGGGCTTATAGTCGCGTAGGAATCCATCCTTTGTGCAGCTTATGCCGAGAAACTCGAATTCAGGGAACGTATGGAACTTTACGAGCAGGCGTTTTTCAACGCCTCTCTCAGGGCCCTCCAGAGATAGGATGCCAGGCTCGACATGGAGCGTTATCTCTGCGTCGAGTGGCAGTTCCTTAACAGGGGAGACCTTCCACCTGCGCGGCATTTTTTTCTTATTATAATTAAATGTCTCTTCTACATTTAAGGCAACGACTTCATAGCTGTTCACCATAAGGTATAGGTGTTCGCCGAGAGAGGCGCCATCGACATCCTGGTTGAAGTTAACGTATAGCGACGGCATGCCGGGGGAGCGCCAGGTGTCGAAGCTCGTATAGGTAATCCTTGCCCTCTGCGTTATAAAGGAGTGAGTTAGTGTCGTGGCTATGGTGGAGCCGTCCTCGGCACTTATGCCCGGCTCCATTACAACGATGTAGCGTGTGGCAGGCTTCATCCTCTGCTTATCGCCCAGCTGGCAGGCAAGCGACGAGGTATCGAGCCAGCGCCACTGGCACTCTAAATGTGGGGTTATGGTTATTGGTATCTCTTCGTCATTGCGTTCCATGCGGCCGAGCGGGACGACCGGTCGGTTGAAGTTAAAGACCATCTGACGGGAGGCAGGCACGTCTGTGCCTGTAGGCGTAACGCTCAGTACCTTAAGAGGTTCGGTTGAGGTATTGAACTTAGCGGAATCAAAGGCCGCTTCGCTCGGCGCAGTAATTACGGCAAGTAATAAGAAGCAAAAAATCGCTATTAGAAATGAGAGATTCCGCATTATATATAAAACTCCTTTACGCTAAAGGTGAATACGACCCGACTTCATAAAAACCCCCTGACTACTTTACCCCATCATTCTTACCCACAAGAGAGGTGTTTTCAAGGATTATTTGAGAAAATCTTTACATCTATAGCGGATAAAAGAGATAAAAGGATAAAAGGGGCGGATTTATTTAATTACATATAATATTCTATGAAAGATAGATCTTTTCTTCTGCAACACGAAAGACCGGAAGAATACAATCCAAGAACCCTATAGTTACAAAGGTCTTCTTATTTGCCGCGTTAATACTTCATATAATAGTATCCACCTTATCGTTCTCCATGGTCATCGGTGATTCCGCGGGTTTGCCGATTAGGTGGCCTTGAGCAAAATCTATGCCGTAGTTTCTCAGGAGGTCGAGCGTTTCGTGGCACTCAACGTACTCGGCGACCGTCTCTATGCCAAGCCCCTGCGCTACGTCCACCATGGCCTTTACCAGTAGTTGGTCTTTCTTGTTCTCATGGAGACGTCGTATGAATGAGCCATCTATCTTTATCATATCTATATTCATTTCTTTCAGGTATGCGAATGAAGTAAAGCCTACGCCGAAGTCGTCTATAGCGAATCTGCACCCCAGTGAGCGCAGTGAATCTATGAAGTGCGTAGCACTTCGCATATCGCTCAACGTTGCTGTCTCTGTAATCTCGAAGATTAACCTTTTTGGGTCTGCGCCCACCTCGCTAATTTTCGATTCTATGAAGGCCAAGAGGCTGTCGTCTCCGAAGCAAGTGGCTGATATGTTCATGGCGAATGACGGGCAAGTACCATCGTAGTTGTCGTTAAAGGTCGACTGTAGTATTAAGGTCTTCTCTATCATCACCTTGTCTATGGAGTCTATGAGGGAGAAGTTCTCGGCTACGTCGAGGAACATACCCGGCAAGAGTATCTTTCCGTTGCCGTCGTGCATGCGTGCCAAGGCTTCGTAGTGCTTTATCTTGCCGCTCTTTACGCACATCATCGGCTGATAGAATGGTGCGAAGCGGTCTTCCTTCAATGCCTGCTCGATCTGTCCTTTCCATGCCAGGCGCTGGTTAGATACACGCAGACCTTTATCCGAGGGGTTGTATATGTGGAAGCGATCCTTGCCGAGCTCCTTTGCTCTAAAGACGGCGGCGTCGGCCTTTATGAGTATATCCATCGGTGTCAGGGCGTGCTCCGGGTAGAGGGCGACACCGATGTTAATGGAGATTCCTGTGGGGATGTCTATAGGCTCGAAGGCTTTAACCGATGTCAAAATTTCTTCGGCAAGCGTTATGGCAACCGATAGGTCTTTGTTCGGCAGGAATACTGATATTTCATCAGAGGAGAGGCGCGCTATAACGTCTTCGGCCGTAGTGCCGAAGACATTTACTTCGTTTAAGTCTTCGACGGCTTTTTGTATAATCTTGCCGAGTTCTTTAAGTAAGCGGTCTCCGGTGAAACGTCCGTAGGCGTTATTTATCGTCTCAAAGTCTCCTATGTCAACTACGATGATGCTCGCATGCGATTGAGTGTCCTTTGAGTATTGCATCCAGTCTCCTATGGCTTCTACCATCTTATTGCGGTTGGCAAGGCCTGTGAGTTCGTCGTGTGTCTTTAGGTAGTAGATGGTCTCCTCGGAGTGCATGCGCTCGGTGATATCCTCTTGCACCGATAGGAAGTGCGTAATCTTTCCGGAGTCGTCCCTGAAGGGCGCGATGGTGCTGCTTACCCAGAACGGTTTGCCGTCTTTGCGTTTGTTCTTGAATGTTCCCTTCCAGGTATTTCCCGTGAGTATGGCATTCCATAGCTCGCCGTATACGCTTCTCGGCGTATCTATAGAGGAGAAGAGTTTGGGGGTCTGCCCGATGGCCTCTTCTTTCGTGTAGCCGGTGACCTCTTCGAAGTTAGGGTTGACGTACTCTATAGCACCCTTTATGTCGCAGATAAAGACGATATTAACGCTTTGCTCTATGGCGGCTGAGAGTTTTTTCAGTTCATTATCGGCTATGCGTTTTTCTTTGCGTAAGAGTGCTTCACGCAATTCACGCTCAATAGAAGGGCCAAGGCGTATTAAGTTATCCTTCATCATGTAATCCTGCGCCCCTGCCCGCATGGCCGCTACGGCTGTTTCTTCGCCTATCTTGCCGGAGGTTAGTATGAAGGGGATGTCTATCTTACTTTTTTTTAGTATAGCGAGTGCTTCCATGCCTGTGAAGTGCGGCATGGAGTAATCCGATATAACGATATCCCACGACTTTTCACTTAACGCACGGTTCATCTCTTCCGCCGTCTCGACTTGTTTGAATGTAGGGTCGAAGTTGTTTCGCCGAAGCTCACGAAGCAAGAGCATTGCGTCGTCGTCAGAGTCTTCTACTATCAGTACATTTATCTTCTTATCCATTGTATCTGTCATACCTCCACGCGTTCCGGCGGTGCTACGTTTATTACGAGCCAGTATAGCTCTACCTGTTTTACGGCATCTACAAATTGTTGGAAGTCCACGGGCTTGCGTATATAGCTGTTGCATCCAAGGCAATAGCTCTTTGCGATATCCTCCTCTTCATCGGAGGAGGTTAGTATTACAATCGGAATGTGCTTTGTCTTATCATCCTCGCGCAGGCGTTTTAGTACCTCCAGCCCATCTATCTTCGGCAGCTTCAGGTCAAGGAGTATGAGTAGCGGCGTTGGATTGCTATCCTTAGTAGGGCCGAAGAAGTAATCGATAGCCTCGGCACCGTCGCGCGCTACCCGGATATTGTTTGAGAGGCGGTTTTTTTTGAAGGCACGCATTGCCAGCTCTTCATCATCGGGATTATCTTCTACAAGCAGTACAGTTTTATCGTGCATAGTTCATCTCCGTTCTCTCTTAGATTCTCGGCAGTGTGAAGTAAAATGTCGCACCTTTATCTACTGCGCCCTCGGCCCACGCGAGGCCGCCATGACGGTGTATTATGCGTTGCACCGTTGCAAGCCCTACGCCTACGCCTTCGAACTCCGCTGTGGCATGGAGGCGTTGGAAGGGGCTAAAGAGCTTTGCCTTGTATAACGGGTCGAAGCCTGCGCCGTTGTCGCGGACATAGTAGGCAAGGCCGTTATTTACCTTGCTCGTTCCAAAGACTATCTTCCGATCTTTCTTGCCCTTTGAGAATTTTATGGCGTTATTTATGAGGTTCGTAAGCACGACTTCTATCAGGTGTTCGTCGCACTCGGCGGTGAGGTTTGGTGTTACATTAAACTCGATCGACTTGTCTTCTTCGTTGGCCTTAAGTTCTTCTATGACCTGCCATGCAAGCGCACTTATGTCTGTCTCACTCTTTTTTATCTTTCCGCGCGTGACTCGTGAAAGGGCTAAGAGGTCGTCTATGAGGCGTCCCATACGAAGCGTTGCCGCATGCATACGTCTTAGGTAGTCGCGCCCTTCTTCGCCGAGTTTGTCACTATAGTCCTCGTATAGGGCTTCGCCAAAACCGTTTATCGCACGAAGCGGTGCGCGCAGGTCGTGCGAGACCGAGTAGCTGAAGGACTCAAGCTCTTTGTTTATTGCATCGAGCTCTCGCGTGCGATCCTCTACGCGTTCCTCGAGCGTTGCGTTGAGTTCTTTTATTTCGTGTTCTTTTTCTTTACGTTTGGTGATGTCTTCGTATGTGCCAAGAACGCCGTAGACCTCGCCGTTGCTATCGCAAAGCGGAATCTTGCTCGTATTTAACCAGAAAACACTACCATCCGGGCGCGTCTGCGGCTCTTCGTAGTTCAGGCGTTTGGCACCTGAAGTTATGACCTTTAGGTCGTCTGCTCGATATAGTTCGGCCTCCTTGCTCCAGGAGAGCTGGAAGTCGTCCTTGCCGGTAAGATCATCTGCCGAGCTTACGCCCGCGTCATTCGCAAATAGGGTGTTGCATCCAAGGTAGGTTAGATCCTTACTCTTCCAGAATACGCGTACAGGAATGGTGTTGAGTACACTTTGCAGGAGTTCTTTTGTGACTATGGCTTCATCGCGTGACGACTGGATGGTATATGCGGCCTTTGCGGCGTATATACATGAGGTGAAGATACCGGTGGCTATGAGAAAACGCATCCACGCTTCCTGCGGGTCAGAGTAAATGAGAGATTCGGAGAAGGTGCCCATCTTGAAGGCTAAACTCATGACAACGGCATCCAGAACTATGACGAGAATTGTCACAAAGACGGCTATTATCAAAAATTTCAGATAGATGTTCTTGCTTTTCTTCACGACACGCACCGACCTTTCGGTAGAGAGGTGTATTTGCGGTCGGTGAGTTTAATTCAAAGGTGGGGTGTTGCGTCTGCGCAAGTTCTACCACATAGATTATAACTTGTTTTTTTAGGGTTGCAACAGGTTCACCCATATTTACTATGGACATCTACTGCGTTGGTGCTAAAATATGACTTAATTCAAATAGAATCTATAGCCTATAGAAAGAGGAGGGGGATAATATGGAGATTACCATAGAGAAGTTGGTGGAGAATCTAAATAAAGATCTGGCGCTGGAATATTCGGCGGCCATACAGTACATACAGCACGCGGCCGTTATGACCGGTGCCCAGTACGGCGACATAATAAAAGAGATGAAGATTCACGCCACCGAAGAGATAGGTCATGCCATGGTAATAGCCGACCAGATAGATTACTTCGGCGGTACTCCGACCATAGATATAGGTGAGATACTTACCGCTACCGATGCCGTAGAGATGTTAGGTCAGGACTTGGCCGGCGAAGAAGATGCCATAGCCCGCTATAAGGTGCGTATAGACGAGGCTGAGAGCCTAAAGGAGTACGCCTTGGCTCAGCAATTGCGCGGCATTCTCGCCATAGAGCAGGAGCACGCAATGGATATAGGATCGGCACTCGGTAAGTAGCCGTTAATTAGAACTTTGGTTCAGGAGGTGTATTCGGGTTTGGCGTACGCAAATGTGTGCGGGCATCTTGGATCTTCTCTGTCGGGATTATCATATGTATGTGGTCTCTGTGTATCGTCACGAACTCTGAGGTATATCTTAGTGTTTCGTCCTGCTCGTAGTAGCACTCAGCGTTGGTTATGGCAAGGAAGGCATCCCCCCCTCTAAGCGTCTTATTTAGAAAGTCGGTTAGGCGACCCCCTACAGGAACCTTTATCGTGCCGATTATCTTGAAGGC
>DAOVKH010000082.1 GCA_030631875.1 Deltaproteobacteria bacterium
CATCGCGCATATGAGCATAAAGTCCGAAGGGTATGTAATTGAAATGGCCGCGCGTGATATGGTGACGACACCGTCCTCCAAGGGTTGGCGAAGCACCTCAAGGACGTTCTTGCGAAACTCGGCGACCTCATCCAAGAAGAGCACACCGTTATGGGCGAGGCTCACCTCACCGGGCCTTGGAATCTGACCGCCGCCAATGAGCCCCGCATCCGATATGGTGTGGTGAGGAGACCTATAGGGACGCATAGTTACGAGCGAGCTCTTCTCCGGCAGAGTTCCTGCGACGCTATGCACCTTCGTCGCCTCTATGGCCTCGTCGAGTGTCATCTCAGGTAGTATCGTCGGCACACGCTTTGCGAGCATCGTCTTACCGGAACCCGGCGGACCGACCATGAGCATATTGTGGCCTCCTGCGGCCGCTACCTCAAGGGCGCGCTTGACGTGTTCCTGCCCTCGCACCTCGCTTAGGTCTACACTGTCTCCTTCACGCGAGATAGCCTCAGAACCTTCCTTAAAGAAGGCCTCCGTATCTACAGCTGTAACGGGGATATCTTCTCTTCCGTTTAGGAACTCAACGACCTCGGGTAAAGTATTTACACCGTAGACTTGAAGCCCCTCTACGAGTGCGGCCTCCTTTGCGTTAGCCTTTGGAAGTATTAGTTTTTTGCCGAGTTTTTTGGCCGCCACCGCCACCGAGAGTGCTCCTCTGACGGACTTTACGCGCCCGTCCAGAGATAGCTCGCCAAGGACGATGTATTCGAGCAGAGACTCTGCCTCTACAATAGACTCGGCAGATAGGATTCCGAGGGCTACGGGCAGGTCGAATGCCGCGCCTTCTTTCTTGAGTTCGGCCGGAGCGAGGTTTACGGTAATGCGCCCCGTTGGGAAGGTATAGCCGGAGTTCTTAACGGCACTCCTGACGCGATCCTTACTCTCCTTTACGGCATTGTCGGGAAGGCCGACGGTAGTAAATACCGGCAGGCCTCTTGCGACGTCGACCTCGACCTCGACCTGAAGCGCGTCTATGCCTACGACGGCAGATGATAGTATGCGTGCGAGCACCTTAGTATCAGACCCTTCTTAATATATTTTTGTGGCACCCATTATTTGGTTCGGGCCGCCATTTAACATCTTTACGACCATAACGTCGTCACCTAAGTAATCTATAAGGTTAAGGCCGCCGTAATCCTGTTCTATCCTAAAGAAGTTTTCGAGCGGCAACCCCATGGCCTCGCAGAGTATGACACGGTTGACTCCGCCGTGGGCGACGATACAAATGTGCTCGCCTCTGTGGCGCGCCACCAAATCGGCTATGGCAGGTAAGACACGCGCTCTTAGATCCACCAGACTCTCGCCGCCCTTTAATTTATCTGTAGCGAGATCCTTAAATCCAAAGTCCGCTTCTTCGGGGAAAAGCTCTGTGGCCTCCATGCGTGTTAAGCCCTCCCAACGTCCAAGGTGCAGTTCCCGTAGTGCGTCACAACGCTCAAAGTCCTCACCCAGCCCCAAAGCCTCGGCTATCATCGTAGCACCTTTTATAGAACGCCTTAGATCGGAGGAATAAACGGCGGTAATATCTTTGTCGGCTAAGAAGTCTGCCATGCGCTGTAATTGCAAGACACCCTCGTCTGTAATGTCGACATCCGAGTGGCCGTTATAGCGATACTCATCATGACCTACGACCTGACCGTGGCGAATAAGATAGATCCTCGTTGAAGTAGTCTCAGTCTGCATAGTATTTAGAACTCTATCCCCTTCCGTGCCTTTATGCCGGTGGTGAATGGATGCTTTATCATTAGCATCTCGGTTACGTAATCCGATATCTTTACGAGCCCGACCGGGGCATTGCGTCCTGTCAATACAACCTCCAAGGAACTCGGGCGGTTATCGAGAAACTCCAGAATATCGTCTTCGCTTATGAAACCTTCTTTCATCGTACCCATCACTTCGTCCAATACGAGCAGGTCAATACCACCCTCATCTATGCGCGCCTTTACCGTATCGAATGTATTGGTAATGGCCTCTGCCACCTTATCTCTATCGGTGGCATTACCCGTAAAGAAGGGATGGCGGCAATTAGAACGTATGAGTTCTATCCCGTCAAGCACGTCTCTAAAGATATCCTTCTCTCCGGACGGGTCAATGTCGCTCTTAAAGAACTGCACGAATAAGACGCGCATGCCTGAGCCCGCGGCTCTTACCGAAAGCCCTACCGCGGCCGTCGTCTTCCCCTTACCGTCGCCTGTATATATATGCAGGAACCCTTTGTCGCCGGAAGTAGAAGTCGGCTTTAATTCATTCTTTGTCATAATCCATGAAACTCCGTTGTCTTTAGTTCGTCTCAGGCTAATTCTCAGAGAAGTGCCTTAAGACCTTACTGCGTGTGGGGTGGCGAAGTTTTCTCAAGGCCTTGGCCTCAATCTGCCTTATCCTCTCACGCGTCACATTAAAGGCCTCGCCGACTTCTTCGAGCGTATAATTCGTCTCCACCCCTATGCCGAAGCGCATCCTCAAGACCTGCTCCTCTCTATCCGTCAGGGTTGAGAGTATCTCGTTCAGATGGTCTACCATATTGGCATTGACCATCTCTTCAGCCGGAGATACGAAAGAATCATCGGGTATGAAGTCACTTAGAGAAGTTCCGTCGCCTTCGCCCACCGGTGTGGCCAAAGATATCGGGTCGCGCGTTATCTTAAGTGCCTTACTTACCTTCTCTTCGGATAACCCAATATCTTTTGATATTTCTTCCGGTGTCGGTTCACGTCCGTGTTCGTGCACAAAGGCTCGAATCGTGCGCTGGAGTTTATTTAAGGTCTCGGTCATATGGACAGGTATCCTTATTATCCGAGACTGATCCGCTATGGCTCGCGATATGGACTGACGTATCCACCACGTAGCGTAGGTTGAAAACTTATAACCCCTCTGATATTCGAATTTATCTACGGCACGCATAAGGCCGATATTCCCTTCCTGGATGAGATCCAGAAAGTGCATCCCTCTATTCAGGTATCTCTTGGCGATACTTACGACGAGCCTCAAGTTAGCGCGTATTAATTCGTCCTTGGCCTTTGAGATATTAAAGTAACTACTCTCAATTACAGCGGCACTCTCTATAAGCTCCGTTGGCTTTAGACCCGAAGATACCTTTATACGTCTAAGCTCGGAGCACGCTTCTTTAAATTTTACAAGTTCTTTATCGAAGAGCTTTCTGCCGCCCTTGAGCCTGAACTTCTTACCACTCTTTATATCTTTTTCTGTCTTTATTATTTCGCTCGACGATAGACCAAGCTTATTTTCTATGGTGCGTTGCTTGCGTCCGAGAGACTCTACCTTCTTAAGACTCAGAGCCGTACGCTCCCTCATGCTCTCTACTATATCGGTCTTCTTGACTATCGCCTCTACGAGCAGGGTCAGATTTTTTACGGTCTTGGCGGAAGGTCTCTTCTTAGACTTAAGCGCTCGTGAGTATCTCTCTATACCCGCTACGGCCTTCGTAACCTTACTTGCAAACTTCTCGGCATCGATGCCTCGCTCCGGCTCGCCGTCGTCTTCGTTGTCGCCGTCTACGTTGTCGCCGTTGTCAGCCTCAGAGAGCTTCTTCGACTCTACAGAGTCTTTTCTCTGAAGGAGTGCCTCTAACTCTTCGACAAATACAGGAGTGCGCAAAAACTCTTCTATCATTGCTTCAATGCCGCACTCAATCGCCTTGGCGAGCATTACCTCCTCGGCCTTTGTCAGGAGCGTGCCGGTGCTCATCTCTTTAAAGTAACTCTTGACCGAGTCTGCCTTATCGGAGTCCACGTAACTCACCGAGGCGTTCGGGTTAGCTCTAAGGCCGTCCATCCTGCCGAATCCGCTCGATGAAGAATTGGGCGGACTAAGACTACCACCTCCACCCACAGAAGCTGTAGCCGAGGCTTTATTACCCCGAACTTCCTCAGCAGAGACCTTGGCCGTACTTACCTTAACCTTACTTCGCTTAGTAAGCGGCGACTTCTTCCTATCAACACTCTTACCCATAATAGCACCTCTACTTAAAGGTACGTACTATTCGGTCTCATCGGACTTTAAGTTGTCCTGTAAAGACCCCTCACTTCCCATTCGTGCAAGTGTTTCCTTTACGACATCTCCGTGACCGCTCTCTTCAAGCTCCCTTAAAAGCCTCAACGTCGACTCCTTAGGCACGCCCATTGCCTTAAACTTAGCTATGGAATCCTCTAACATCTTTTCCGGAGATTCTATAAACCCGCGGTCGCCCTCATCGACGAGCGACTCGGCTATAACCCCCTTGACGGCTTCATCTTCAATCCCATTAAATATTTCTACAGCGTCAAAGACTCCGTCACGTATGACCGCGCCGAGGCGTGCAACAGCCCCTCTAAGTGCAGGGTCGCTAAAGTTTGCGCAGACATCTCCAACCTCTTTATTGTATAAATTTGGGTGCTTTAATACAACCCTTACTATTGTACGCTCCAAGAGTGGCGAGGCCTTGCGTTTAACTGCCTCCGTGGCAGGCGGCTTGCCCTGCACGGGTTTTTCTTGAAATTCTTTACGGGTTGCCTTTACCATCCCAAGGGCCGACTCTATGGAACGGATATCCACACCCGTTACCTTGGCAGCAAATTGCGCGTAGTGGTCACGCTCCACCGGGTTCTTCATCCTGAGTATCATTGTAGCGGCCTCGTCGACATAATCGGCCTTACCGCGTGCGCTCGACATATCGCATTTGTCGGCCAAACGCTTTAAGAAGAAATCCATCAAAGGCTCGGCCTTTGATATAGCCTGCCTTAAGCCATCGGCTCCCTCTTCTTTAAGGAAGTCATCCGGGTCCTTACCCTCAGGAAGCACTATTATCTTCGCCTCGATTCCTGCCTCTAAGAATAACCCAAGCCCCCTTACGGCCGCCTTTACGCCGGCCTCGTCAAAGTCGAATAAGGTGTAGATGGTCTTGGCATACGGCTTGAGACGCCTTATGTGCTCAGGCGTTAGAGCCGTGCCCATAGTCGCAACGACCGACTTAAAGCCGTACTTATGCAGAGCCAAGAGGTCGAAGTAACCTTCAACGACTATGGCCGATGCGTCTCTACTAATCTCTCGCTTTGCCTGATAAAATCCATATAGGATAGATGCCTTCTTAAATAACTTAGTCTCAGGAGAGTTAAGGTACTTTGGCTCTTCTCCGTCCATGCCCCGACCGCCGAATCCGACGATACGCCCCGATGCGTCGGTTATGGGAAAGAGTATGCGCCCCCTGAAGCGGTCGAAGTAACGAACATCTTTCTTGTCGTCTTCCTTCTTGCCGAGAAGCCCCGCCCTTACGCCTCGCTCCAAGTCATAATTGCCGTCCTTTAGGTGCTTAACGAGACCGTCCCAGCTATCGCGCGAAAGGCCGACTCTAAAGCTATCGACGATACCTTCTTCAAAACCACGATCTTTGAGATACTCCCTTGCCTTATTGCCGCCTGTGCCCTTTAGCTCTTCTCTAAAGTACTTTAATGCTACCCTATTAAGGTCGACCATAGCCTCCAGCTCGCCATCGTCGCCCTTACCCTGATAACGCTCTTCCTTAATTTCTATATGGTATCGTTCGGCGAGGCTTCTGACGGCTTCGGGGAAACTTAAGGTCTCATACTTCATCAAAAACGTTATGACATTACCGCCCGTATGGCAACCAAAGCAGTAAAATATTTCCTTTACGTCATTTACCGAAAACGAAGGTGTCTTCTCGGAGTGAAAAGGGCACTTCCCAATATAGTTCGCACCCCTCTTCGTAAGCTCTACGTACTCGGATATGACCTCAACTATATCGGCCTTATCGCGTACCTCTTCTATTTTTTCCGGTGATATCATAATATTATCCCGCGCAATTTACTTAAGTACTGCTACTGTGACTCCGGCGCCGCCGCCATCTAAGTTAGCTCCGTGGTAGCTCTTAACGACAGGGCTCTCTGCTAAGTACTCGCCAACGGCACTCTTAAGCGCGCCCGTCCCTGTGCCGTGAATTATATCTATCGTAGCAAGCCCGTGCATATGTGCGGAGTCTATCGCGGACTCGACCTCTGCCAGAGCCTCTTCGACACGCATACCTATGACCTTTACCGAATTAGAAGCGTCAGCGATACTATGGGTTACGGCAGAGACGTAGCTCTTCGGAGCCTTCTTTTCTTTTACGACCTTCTTTACAAGAGAAGCCCACGACACCTTGAGCTTAATCCTGCCAAGCTGAACCTCTGCCGTCTTCTTACTATTATTTACAGAGATCACTATGCCGTTTTTCCCTTTTGACGCAAGCACACCCTGAAGCCCTGTCGGCGCACCCGATAAGTCGCGCACCACCTCAACAGTATCGCCCACACGAGGGCTGTAGGCAAGCCTTTCCTCACCAAAGGACCTTAAGGTTTTAGCCGAGACCTCCCTTAACTCCTTTGCCTTAGCCGGAATCTTAGTGCCCTTGGCCTTAGCCTCGGCAATTATATCCATGAGCTTAGCTTCGGCCTTACCGGTAATCTCAGCTAACTTTTCACGCGCCCTCTTTACGAGCTCCGAGCGGTCGTCCCTTAGCCTTTCGAGAGCCTTGGTGCGAGCCTTTTGAATCCTCTCAAGGTCTTCTCGTATGAGGACAATACGCACCCGTTCTTCTTCGACCCTGCGCATGGATTCAAGGAATACGCCCTCGCCAAGGTCGAGCCTGTCTCTGGCCTTGTCGACCAAATCCTTTGGTATTCCGTAGTTCTCTGCGACCGACAGTGCTAAGCTCGCTCCTGGCAAGCCGTAAGACAACTTATATAAAGGTTGCAGTGTATCTTTATCGAATATAACGGAAGCGTTCTCAAAACCGTCCTCTGCCTGAGCGTGCGCCTTCAGGAGATTCAGGTGTGTCGTAACTGCGACGACGGCACCGAGGGTCTTTAACCTCTCTATAAGTGTCAAAGCCAGGACACTTCCTTCGGCCGGGTCGGTGCCGACACCTATCTCATCTATCAGGACGAGTGCCGAGGATTCTTTTGAGACAACGCCAAGTATATCGCCCATGCGTTTAAGGTGTGCCGAGAAGGTTGAGAGGTCTTCTGCGATATTTTGCCTATCGCCGATATCGGCGAAGATCTCCTTAAATAAAATAAACTCGCTATTATTACCGACAGGTACGGGCAGAGCCGACTGCACCATGAGCGTTAAGAGACCAAGTGTCTTTAATGCAACGGTCTTACCTCCCGCATTTGCGCCCGATAAGACGAGCACTCGCGTGTCTTCTTCTATGGTTATATCAATAGGGGTCACAGTGGAAGCGTCCGCCTTACCCGCGCCGTCTGCCTCCTTAAATAAGAGCAGAGGATGGCGGGCGGACTTTAGCTTAACCGCGCCGTCTATATTTATAGATAGAGCGGTCGAGGCCGACAGTTCTTTACCGAAGAGTAGCTTTGCC
>DAOVKH010000193.1 GCA_030631875.1 Deltaproteobacteria bacterium
AGAGGCCAAAGATATCCGTATGGCATTATAGTCAGACGGTTTTTTCTGCTTTTCAAACAAGGCCATGAGGCTTTCCACGGCAATCCTCCTTATTTAAGAGAGAGAAACTTCTAAAAACTCACTTAACTTCTAATGGTTATTTAAAGAATTATCAACATGCTCGGAGGGTCTCTTCTAAGCTCCCACTCCGCCATGATCACGTCCAACCTTACTGACTGCCCTCTTCATCACCGGTCTGTATCAGGTTGATGTCGAGTCCAAGGCTCTGAAGCTCTTTAACGAGGACGCTAAAGGACTCAGGTATCGTAGGCTCAAGCGTATACTCTCCTCTGACGATAGACTCATACATCTTGGTTCTTCCCGGCACGTCATCACTCTTGACGGTCAGGAACTCCTGAAGGCTGTAGGCCGCACCATAAGCTTCCATGGCCCAGACCTCCATCTCACCGAGCCTTTGACCACCGAACTGCGCCTTACCACCAAGTGGTTGCTGTGTGACGAGCGAGTACGGCCCGGTAGAACGGGCGTGTATCTTGTCGTCAACGAGGTGGTGGAGCTTAAGCATATACATGACTCCGACCGTTACAGGAAGGTCGAACGGTTCGCCATTTCTGCCGTCGTATAGTGTTGTCTTACCTGTAGTAGGAAGCCCTGCTAAAGCGAGCGCATCCTTAACGTTCTGCTCTACAGCACCATCAAAGACAGGGGTCGCGATGCTCATTCCGTCCTTGATCCTTCTTGCGACATGGATTATATCTTCGTCCGAGAGTGTATCTATAAACTTACTGAACTCAGGCGAATCGTAAGCCCTCTTCAACTTATCGGCTATAGCACTTGGGCTGAATTCGTCTTCCACCATCTGGTTTATCTGGTTACCGAGTGTCTTTGATGCCCAGCCTAAGTGTGTCTCGAGAATCTGACCTATATTCATCCTCGATGGAACGCCGAGAGGATTAAGGACTATCTCAACGGGTGTCCCGTCGTCGAGGTATGGCATATCTTCCTCTGGAAGTATCCTCGAAATAACACCCTTGTTACCATGGCGTCCAGCCATCTTATCGCCGACAGATATCTTACGCTTCATGGCCACGTAGACCTTGACCATCTTTATGACACCCGGAGGAAGCTCATCGCCACGCTTAAGCCTGCTTAACCTCTCGTCAAATATATATTTAATGAGGTCTAACTGCTCCGTTAGCTTCTTAAATACCGTCAAGAGATCCTTCTCGGCCTTTTCGTTCGAGGCCGGTATTATCGTAGACCACTTGCTCTTAGGTATGGTCTCGAGTATCTCCTTGGTTATGGTCTTACCCTTAGAGAGGAGTGTCTTACCGTTCCTGTCGGTTATGCGCACGGCCGAAGTCTTACCTGTAAGTATCCTTGAACTTTGGTTATAGGCCGTCGTCTTTACGATATCTATCTCGTCTTCTTTGTCTTTAAAGAGACGAGCCGTTTCTCTCTCTTCTATGCTCTTTGCACGGTCGTCCTTCTCCGCGCCCTTCCTCGAAAATACCCTCGCGTCTATAACAACGCCCTCTATGCCCGGAGGCACTCTAAGGGAGGTATCCTTTACATCCTCGGCCTTTTCACCGAATATGGCACGCAGGAGTTTTTCTTCAGGTGAGAACTGTGTCTCGCCCTTTGGCGTTATCTTCCCGACTAACATATCGCCGGGCTGGATTTCCGCGCCGACTCTGATAATGCCGCTGTCGTCGAGGTTCTTGAGTGCCTCCTCACCGACATTTGGGATATCCCTTGTGATATCTTCCTTACCGAGCTTCATATCACGGGCAACGACCTCAAGCTCTTCTATATGAACGGAGGTGAAGACGTCGTCCTTAAGAAGCTTTTCGCTTATAAGAATCGAATCCTCAAAGTTATAACCGCCCCAAGGCATAAAGGCTACGAGTATGTTTCTACCGAGAGCCAACTCACCGTGAGATGTAGAAGGCCCGTCGGCTATGACTTGGCCTGCCTCTATTACATCGCCTTCTCTTACGAGTGGTTTCTGGTTAAGGCAAGTATTCTGATTTGAACGTCTGAACTTGGTAAAGTTATATATATCAACGTCACCCTTAGCACCTCTTACGACCATACGAGTGGCATCGACATTTTCAACCCTGCCGGAGTTCTTGGCAACTACGGTAACACCTGAGTCCATGGCAACGACATTCTCCATACCGGTACCTATGATGGGGGCTTGTGTCTTTACGAGAGGCACGGCCTGACGCTGCATGTTACTACCCATGAGTGCCCTGTTGGCATCGTCGTTCTCAAGGAACGGTATGAGTGCCGCGGCAACACTTACGAGCTGATTCGGCGAAACGTCCATGAAGGTAACATCATTCGGGTCGGACATTATAAAGTCGCCGCTCTTTCTGGAACTTATAAACTCATTCACAAACCTGTTATTCTCATCGAGTATGGCGTTGGCCTGCGCTATGACATGGCCTTCTTCCTCCAAGGCCGAGAGGTATTCTATGTCATTCGAGACCTTTCCGCCCGAGACCTTTCTGTAAGGTGTCTCTATGAAACCGAATTCATTTACGCGAGCGTAAGTACTGAGCGAAACGATGAGACCGATATTTGGCCCCTCAGGGGTTTCGATCGGACATATCCTGCCATAGTGCGTGGCATGAACGTCTCTTACCTCAAAGCCGGCTCTCTCACGCGTAAGACCTCCGGCACCGAGTGCCGAGAGCCTTCTCTTATGGGTTATCTCAGATAACGGGTTGGTCTGATCCATAAACTGAGATAGCTGAGAAGAACCAAAGAACTCCTTTATAACCGCCGTTACGGGCTTGGGGTTTATAAGGTCATTCGGCATCAATGTCTCTATCTCACCGAGGCTCATGCGCTCCTTTACGGCACGCTCCATCCTCAAAAGCCCTACCCTATACTGATTCTCCAGTAGCTCGCCAACGCTCCTTATACGGCGATTACCGAGATGATCTATATCGTCTATCGTACCGTGGCCGTTCTTAAGGCCCGTTAAGTAACGTACGACACCTATGATATCTTCTCTTCTAAGGACTGTGTCTTCGAGAGGCACGTCAAAGCCGAGCTTACGATTAAGCTTAAGCCTTCCGACCTTTGAAAGATCATACCTGTCTGAGTCAAAGAAGAGGGTATTTAAGAACTTTGTC
>DAOVKH010000179.1 GCA_030631875.1 Deltaproteobacteria bacterium
AAAGAAACCCGCAAGATGAGTGCTTACGCCAGAAGTGAAGTGCTCCTGCGTATAGTGGAAGGGTTGAGTGAGAGAGCAGAGGAGCTTGCCCGTACGATATCACTCGAATCCGGTAAGCCCATCAATGACGCACGCGCAGAGGTAGGCCGCGCTAAGACGACCTTTCAGGTCGCCGCAGAGGAAGCCAAACGCGTCGGCGTCGAGGTGCTGGACTTAGATAGCGTAGCAGGGAGCGAGGGGAGGACCGGCATTACAAGGCGCTTCCCCGTGGGTGTCGTCCTTGCGATAACGCCATTTAACTTTCCGCTCAATCTGGTCGCCCATAAGGTTGCCCCGGCCATAGCCGCAGGATGCCCGGTCATAATAAAGCCCGCACCTGCCACACCGCTTACGGCACTTATTTTAGGTGACATTGTAGTTGAGGCAGGTTATCCGAAGGGGGCTATAAGTGTAGTGCCATGCGCAAATGATGTGGCCGAATCGATGCTCACGGACGAGCGTGTGAAGAAACTTACATTTACGGGAAGTGTCAGCGTGGGCTGGCACCTGAAGGCACTTGCTAATAAAAAGAGGGTAACCCTTGAGCTTGGCGGTAACGCCGCCGTAATAGTCGATGAGGGAACGGACGTAGAGCGTGCCGTAGAGCGCTCTGTGCTTGGAGCATTCTCCTACGCCGGACAGGTCTGCATATCGGTGCAGAGGATATTCGTCCACGAGAGTATATTCGAAGAATTCAAAGATCTATTTGTAAAGAAGACAGAGGCACTGACCGATAATGCAGGTGGCTCCGCTCCTGCGCTTTGTCCTATGATAAATGAAGCCTCTGCCATAAATGCCGAAAAGATGATAACCGATGCCGTTAAGGCAGGCGCAACAGTATTGACCGGAGGCGTGCGTACGGGCAATACCCTCACGCCGACGGTACTGACGGGGACTACAGCTGAGATGTCCGTTGCCTCGGAAGAGGCCTTTGCACCGCTCGTGAGCATCGAAGCCTTCAGCGACTTTGACGAGGCGCTTAAAGAGGTAAATAACTCCAACTTCGGCCTACAGGCGGGGGTCTTTACAAAGAACACGGACAAAGCCTTCCGTGCCTACAATACCCTCGATGTCGGCGGCGTTATAATCGACGACATACCGGGCTTCCGTGTAGATAGTATGCCGTACGGCGGCATTAAAGATAGCGGATTTGGGAGAGAGGGTATTCGCTATGCGATCGAAGAAATGACGGAGTTGAAGCTTTTAGTCATCAAAGCGAGGCTTCGATAAGTCTCCGTATCCTGCGTTACGCTTCAAGATCGATCGTTCGACGTACAGAAAAGTACGACTCGCTCCTAAACCATCGCGTGCCTCGAATACGACCAATTCTCTTTGCCGCATAAAGAAATGGACAATTATGAACAAATTAAACTTAGCTATATTTTTGATAATTATTTTAATGCAACCTTGCATGTCATTTGCAGAAGATGTAGCTATGGAAAATAAGATGGAGGAGTCCTATCTTTGTATTACAGATGAGGCTACAGGATTTAAATTTAACAAGTCGCTCGATAAGTGGGAGTCGGCTAATTTTAAGGCAGGCAGAAAGTTTTTGGTTGGTAGAGAGCCTATTTATGAACATGCCTTTGTGGTGAGGGAAGTAGGAGAGCAGATGGAGACCAGTTGGTGTAAACAGGATTTTGACGACTATGGTTATTTGCATTGTACAGGTTTTGCGCTGTTTAATATGAGTAAAATATCTTTAAGATTTATATTAGTAGATACGGGAGGTTATATTGGTTCTGTTAAAAAGGATAAGCAAGGCAAGGTGACATTTGATCCAAAGGAACACACGTCATACATGTCCATTGGTAAATGTAGTTCATTGTAATATGGAAAACATGAAATCGATTTAGGATGAAGTTGATCTTTAGCCAAGTAGACTGGCTCTGCCATCCCTCCCACCCCACCCAAAAAAATTCTTGAGTTTGTTTTCCGTTTGGGCTGTGCCACCATACACGGACTACCATAGATTAGGATCATTAAGAGAATCGACACATTTCACCTTGCCACCCTCATGGGAAACAACAGAATTTAATTTTAAGGCCTGCCAGCCTTCAGGAAACTGTAGAGTATATGGAGGTATGAAATTTTTGGCCGTCTCTCTTTTAAAACCAAACCGGGAGTAATATTGAGGATCACCGTAAACGAAAATAATAAATGAACCTATCTTGGAGAGGGCATCTAAGCCATACTTGACCAACGAGGAGCCGATTTTGTTTCTTTGAAATTTCGGAGATACAGCTAATGGAGCCAGAATATAGCCAAAATGTTCATTAGTGCTTTCAAGAAAGACCGGGCTGAAGGCAATGTGGCCTACTACTTCATTGTTCTCTATGGCAACAAGAGAGATTATTTTAACAGGATGATCTTCGTTTAGAAGATTGACCGCAACATCAGATACAGTCCGAGCCTCTGAATCGTCAAAGGCCTGGAGATAGATATCCTTAATCTTTTCTGTATCATCTATGGTTGCTTCTCTTATTTGCATATTATCGCCTACCACCTATTATCCATAGATACGATAATTAGTCAACGGACAAAAGCCCACCGCTTATATAACGCTGACCTTAAAGGAATAATTAGCCTTGTAGGGTGGCTCTGCCCACCAAAACCCCCAACCGTTCGATTGACCCTTCGTCGTGCTAAGGGCGAAGGGTTGGGGGAATTCCGTAGCCCAACCCCCACCCAAAAAAATCCTTGAGTTTGTTTTCCGTTTGGGCTATGATATTGTATACTGTATACAAAACTGCAAAGAAATTAGTACTAAAGAGACAGAAAACTAAGAAAGGTGGTAACTTAACAATGGCTACAAAGATAACCGATGATTGCGTTGCTTGTGGAGTATGCGAGCCTGAGTGTCCGGTGGACGCCATAACAGAGGGCGATCCCATATACGTTATAGACCAGACCAAGTGCATCGACTGTAAGGGTCACTTTGATTCACCGAAGTGTGCCGAGGTATGTCCGACCGAAGCTTGCGTTCCTGCTTAATCGTTGTTGTTCCAATCGTTCTTACCTTGGAATATCTGCTGTAAGTGAAGATTAGCAAGATCTGCTTTGAAGACGACGCCCCCCTCTTATAGAGGGGGGCGTACTTCTTATTTTCTCTGTAAATTTTAGACCTATACATTAAGGATTTTATGAAAGAATTTGCCGTATTTTGGGGCTGTACTATTCAGGCTCGTTTTCCGTTCATAGAGAAGTCCGTGCGCACTGTGCTCGACGCCATGGAGCTTCCGCATAGGGAGTTGGACGGCTTTACCTGCTGTCCGGAGAAGTCGCTCGTCAATAACGTGGACCACGGAATGTGGACGCTGACGGCCGCGCGTAACGTAGCCCTCGCAGACGAGGCTAATTGCGATATCGTAAGCCCGTGTACCGGATGTGTCTCAAACCTTTCAAGTGTTAAGAGTGAGCTTAAGGGGGATGTCTCCAAGAGAGACGAGGTCAACGCCCTCCTTAATGGTATCGATAGGGAGTTTACAGGTAAGGCCGCACTTCGCCATCTTGTTCCTTTCTTTCACGACGAGGTAGGCATAAAGACTATAAAAGAGAATATAAAGAAGTCCTTTAAGGGCATGAAGATAGCGATACATTACGGTTGCCATATGA
>DAOVKH010000177.1 GCA_030631875.1 Deltaproteobacteria bacterium
TACCTCTGATACTCGAAACACCCAAGGAATCTATAGACGACGACTTGCGAAATCTAAAGGCCGTATACAAGATACGTAAAGTATAACGATACCAACCGTTACCCTTCGACAAGCTCAGGACGAACGGTCTTAAGAGATAGCATGACGAAGAAGACGGGCAACTATCGAAGCCGCAAGTATAGCGACAAAGAGAAAAGCTCCAGATACAAGGCGTACGAATATTGCGAGCGAGTCGTACTTTTATAGTACGTCAAGTGAGCAGATATTGAGTACAACGAAGTAGCTGGACTTTTATAAAAGTCGCAAGTGAGGCATAAATGAGAGTAATAATAATAGGCGCCGGAGTAGTAGGTCAAACCATAGCCAAGAGGTTCTCCTCTGAAGCTCAGGATGTTGTGCTTATAGAGCAAGATGCCGCCAAGGTAAAGCATGCAAAGGAGAGCCTCGATGTGAGGATCATCCACGGCAGTGGCTCCAGCCCGCAGATACTCATCGAGGCCGGCATAGACCGCGCCGAGATGGTCATCGCCGTCACCAACTCAGATGAAGTCAATATGGTGGCCTGCCTAATAGCCGACACCCAGTCGCGCGTACCAAAGAAGGTCGCGCGCATAAGAAACCCCGACTACCTGAACCACACGACTATATTCGACTCAAAGCACCTTAACCTCGACCTCATAATAAACCCCGAGAAGGTCGCCGCCGAGAGGATACTTAAGATAATCGAAGTCCCCGGTGCGCTCGACGTTGTAGACCTGCTCGGCGGCAGCTTAAAGCTCGTCGGATACAGGCTCAAGAGCTCTTCGCACATAGTAAATAAAAAGATTAGAGAATTTAAAGGCGAGTATCCCGAGACCGTAATCGTCGCCATATACAGAGGCTCTGAGACGATAATACCCAACGGAGATACCCCGTTGAAGGCCGACGACATGGTCTTCGCCATCACGCGCGCCGATAATACCGACAGCCTCGTAAGACTACTTGGAAACGGAGATAAAAAAAGTGCCAGTAAGTTCATCATCGTCGGAGGCGGCGATATAGGCTACGCCCTGGCCAAACCCCTTGAAGAGCGCGGCTACAACGTAAAGATAATAGAAAAAAACGAGGCTCGCGCGGCCTTCTTAGCCGAAGACCTCGATAAGACCGTCGTACTCTCAGGCGACGGCACCGACCGCGAACTCCTCAAAGAAGAGAACATAGCCGATACCGACACAATCGTAGCCGTCACCAACGACGAAGAGGCGAACATACTTACGGCACTCCTTGCCAAGCGTCTCGGAGTAAAACGCTCCATAGCGCTCGTAGATAAGCCCGAGTACCTCTCCATGGTATCTACTATAGGCATAGACGTTGCCGTATCACCACGCCTGGCTACGGTTAGCGACATACTTCAATTCGTTCGCAAGGGTAAGATTTTATCTGTCAAAGCACTGATGGAAGAACGCATAGAGGCCATAGAGACACTCGCCATGGAGACCTCCGATATAGTCGACCGTGCGCTTAAGGATATAAAGTTCCCCAATGGCGCGCTCGTAGGAGCGATAGTGCGCGACGATGAATTAATGATGCCCACGGGAGATACGGTCGTACGCCCTAAAGATCGTCTCGTTATATTCGCCCTTAGAAAGGCGATACATAAGATAGAAAAATTACTGATGGTAAAGCCCGAATTCTTTTAACGCCAACTTAATCGCAAAAACTTTTAACTACGCAAAGTAACGGAGTCTTGCATTGAAACTCAGAGTCGCCCTATACGTATCCGGGCTCATAAGCCTGATGCTCGCACTGGCAATGACACTCCCGCTCATCGTATCCCTATTCTTTAAAGACGGTGATACGAAGACCTTTGCCGTATCGATAATCGTAACGCTCGCCATCGGAGGTTTTCTCTTTATATTCTTCAAGAGTAACGACACGGAGGTCGGCCACAGGGACGGCTTCCTGATAGTCGCCCTGGCGTGGATAACGGCCTGCGTATTTAGCTCCTTACCGTACCTCATATCCGGCGCACTACCGACGATAGCCGACGCGTTCTTTGAAGGCACCTCCGGCATAACGACGACAGGGGCTTCCATACTCACAGACATAGAGAGCCTCTCGCACGCAATGCTCTTTTGGCGTTCATTTACACAGTGGCTCGGCGGCATGGGTATCGTCATCGTCGGTGTAGCCATATTGCCGCTACTCGGAGTAGGAGGGATGCAGCTATACAAGGCCGAGGCTTCGACCATCTCAGGAGACAAGTTCGTACCGCGCATAAGCGAGATGGCACGCATACTGCTGGTAATATACTTAGTCCTGTCGCTTAGCATGGCCGTACTCTTACTCCTTTCGGGCATGGGCCTCTATGATACGTTGATACACACGCTTTCAGGGGCAAGTACCGGCGGCTTCTCAAATTATAATGGCAGTATAGGTAGCTTCGGAAACGTATGGATAGAGGCGATCATCATAGTCTTTATGGTCTTGGGCGCTACGAACTTCGCACTCCACTACGGCGTATACCGAGAGGGCTTTAAGGTATTCTTCAGGAACGAAGAATTTAAATTCTACATCTTAATCATGGTCGTCTCAACGGCGGCCGTAACCATAAACTTAGCCGTTAGCCACTACGGCTCTATAGGCGCGGCCTTCCGCCACGCCGTCTTTCAGGTCGTCTCCATAGCGACTACGACCGGATACTCGACCGTTGACTACGGTCTATGGCCGTCGTTCTCTCAGGTAGTTATATTATCTCTCATATTCGTCGGCGGTAGTGCAGGCTCTACTACAGGTGCTATAAAGTGTGTGCGCCTGCTGCTGATGCTAAAGCTCCTAAAGAAAGAGGTCTCGACACTCATCCACCCGCACGCCATAATCCCCGTAAAGATGAACGGACGAGTCATAGACTCCGATATATTAAGAAGTGTTACGACCTTTGCCTTCCTCTTTTTTATTGTATTCGTAGTGTCGAGCTTTGTATTGTCGGCATTGGGTCTCGATACATTTACGGCCATCAGCTCTGCCGCCGCTACTCTTGGTAACGTTGGGCCGGCCCTTGGCGTAACGGGGCCTGCGTCGAATTACTCTATGGTTCCGGAGGCGGCCAAGTGGGTGCTTACCGTCAACATGCTCCTCGGACGTCTTGAGATATATACGCTCCTCATATTATTCGTACCGGCATTCTGGAGAGCGTAGTAGCCGACGAAAACTTTTATAAAATAAAAAGAATGGAGACTACTAAAAAGATGTATGACCTAATAATAATCGGCGGAGGCCCAGGCGGCCTGACGGCAGGAATCTACGCTCAAAGGGCACAGCTAAATGTCCTGCTCATAGAAAAACAGATGCTCGGCGGCCAGATTGCAGTAAGCGATGTAATAGAGAACTACCCGGGATTCCCCTCAATAAGCGGCCCCGAACTTATGGAAAAATTTGAAGAACAGGCCAGAGGCCTTGGCCTTAAGATAGAATTCCATGAAGTAGAAAAGGTAACAAAGTCGAAAGAAGCCATAACACTTAAGACAACCGACGGAGAGCTTAAGGCACGCGCCGTAATAGTCGCCACCGGGGCAAAGCCCCGCCCCCTCGGCGTCCCTGGCGAGAAGGCATACCTCGGTAAAGGTGTCTCGTACTGCGCCACCTGCGATGGACCTTTCTTCAAGAACCAACGCGTAGTCGTCGTCGGTGGCGGCGATACGGCCGTAAAGGAAGCCGTCTACCTATCAAAGATTGCCAA
>DAOVKH010000011.1 GCA_030631875.1 Deltaproteobacteria bacterium
CTACGAGTGCTCGCCAACAAACTCGTCATCTTCCATAAAGGCACGGCCGAGCTCTTCACAGGGACCTACAATGAATTCTTAGATACGATAGGCTGGGAAGAAGAGGCATCTCTTAAAAAACCGTCGACTACCACAAAGCAAAGCTCCTCCGATGACTCCGACGACGGCGCAAAAAAACCAAGCCGAGGCATGGGTGCCGTACAGAAAGAATACGAAAAGACAGAGAAAGAAATACGCACGCTCGAAGACGAATTGAAGGTCAAGCACGAAGAAGCCACAGAGCTTTCATCCAAGGGCGGCAAGAGTGGGCGCATAGAAGCACGCAAGCTATATAAGGTCATCGGAGATATACAAAAGAAGGTAGACAACAACTATACTCGACTCGAAGAACTGACTGAAGAGATGGTAAGCTTAAGCGCAACATGATACGCTCTTACCTAAGATTAATCTTTCACAGCTTGTCAAGCCACCTCAACTGGACGTAACGATGAAGATAGCATTTATTATTCCCGAAAACGGCATCAAAGGTGAAAAGAGTTTCTACGACTATAAATTCTTTTCGCGTTTCTTATTCTCCAAGAAGTACTTTTCATACCTACTTGCCGTTCCTACACTCGTCTCCCTTACCCCCTCGGAGCACGAAGTGCGAATCTTCGATGAAAACATAGAAGATATTGATTACGATTGGGGGGCGGACCTCGTAGCCATAAGCGTGCGCACGATGTTCGCCACGCGTGCCTACGCCATAACTAAAAAATTTAAAGAACGCGGCGTTAAAACAATTCTCGGAGGCATACACCCATCCATGCGCACCGACGAAGCCTTGATCCACTGTGACAGCGTTGTAGTCGGCGAGGCCGAAGGCGTGTGGTTACAGGTATTAGAGGACGCTAAAAATAATAAACTTAAAAAAACCTACAAGGCAAATACTCCGACCGACCTTAAGGCCTGCTCACCGCCCGCGCGCTCGGCAATGAGAAAAGATAAGTACTTCTCAGACATCGTGCAGACGACAAAGGGGTGTCCTTTCCACTGCGAATTCTGCTCGGTCTACTCCTTTGACGGTCAAAAGATAAGAAATAAAACAGTAGGACAGGTCATAGAAGAGATAGCCGAGATAAGTGGTACGACCGTAAAGTACAAGAAGAAATCCATCTTCTTTGCCGACGATAATATCATCGCCAATAAACCATTCGCCAAAGAACTATTCATAGCACTTAAGCCCTACAACCTGAACTGGTCCTGTCAGGCCTCGATAAATATCGCTCAGGAAGAAGAACTCCTCACCCTCATGAAGGCATCCGGATGCGGTGCGATTCTCGTTGGCCTTGAATCCGTATCAGAAGAAAACCTCTCGCAGATGGACAAAGGCATTAACCTCAAGCACGACTACCTCGAATCCATTAAGAAGATCCAATCGCACGGTATAATGGTGCATGGCTCTTTCATCCTCGGTTACGACTTTGATACGGAGAAATCCTTCGATGAGTTAATTGACTTCATAGAGAAATCAAAGCTTCTGATGCCACTCATAAATATCCTGACACCCTTTCCAGGCACAAAGCTCTTCGACCGCTTCGAGAAGGACAAACGAATCCTTCATAATGAGTGGGATAAATTCGACGGAAAGACGACCGTCTTTACCCCACTGAAGATGACCGCCGACGAGTTAACGGCCGGCCACAGACGAGTCATCAGAGCCCTCTACTCTTTTGATGCGATAGAGAAAAAACTGAACCACTACTGGGATATCGATTTCTGGAAAAAATCCAACGAGGTAGACCCTATAAGCTTTAAGTATCGCATGCTCTTTTCTTTACGCTTAACGTCACTACTCTTCTCCACCAACTTTAAGAGAAGTAAATTTATTCTAAAATTGCTTCCAAAGATATTGTTCGACAAACGCGTCAGAATATCAACAATACTCACCTTGATGGCCTACAACGACTACGCCTACTCGTAACCGTCTTTAATGACGAAGAAAGCCCCTGCGAGCGTTCCGCTCGCAGGGGCTTAATCCATATATCATAAACTCTCTTCTAAGGTTGACCAATAGAGATAATGAAATTATCGTTATCCGAGGCGACGTATGCGTTAAGGGAAGAGTACTCTCCTCACATGACGTGCTTAGCGTGCGCGCCGCTGACCACTAAAACAAAGTACAGAGCCTTTACGCCAAGAGCTATGAGTACGATAGCCGAGAGCGTATTAAACAATCTCCGTCTCTTTAAGAAGTGCTTATTTGTCGTAAGTGCTCCAACGAATAGAAGAGGCAATAACGTGCCGACTCCGAGAGCGGCCATAACCAAAGCACCCGGGACGATGCCACCCATAGTCGAAGCCTTCATAGCCGCCGCATATACCAAGCCGCACGGAACCAGCCCGTTTAAGGCTCCTAAGAAAAGGGCCGGACTTCTGCCAGCCTTAAGCCTCCTCGTTATAAATCCGTCTATGGCTCTCCTTGGGAGTATCGATGCCAATCGATGCTTTAATCTTGCAGGCACGGCATTCACCATATCAAGCCCCACGCCTATCATCACAAGCCCTACGACTATCGGCAAAATATCTCTGAAGATAAATAACTCCGACCTTAGTACGCCCATTCCAAATAGCCCCATCACAACGCCTATTGATATGTAGGTCAAGACCCTTCCTATATTATAGAAGAGCGTGAAGGCGAATTTGCCATTACCGAACTTAATGGAGCAGGCCCCCATAAGCCCGCCACACATTCCAAGGCAGTGCAGTGAGCCAAATAGCCCCATCAAAAATATCATAATATAATCACCTGAGGTGGTCATCTATCGTCTCTCTCACTTTCGTCGTCTTCCTCATCGAAGAAGATTCTATACTTAGGGCCTTCCATATCCTCGAATTGCCCGCTCCTTATCGCCCATACAAGACACGCAACACCAACGAGTGCCAAGAGAATTATAACCGGAAGTATCAGGTAGAGTATCTCCATATCAACGAATCCTTCCGCTCAGACGTATGGCATTACCTATAACAAAGAGGGAGCTTAGAGGCATGGCTATGGCCGCAATTAACGGTACGACAAGGCCAGCGGCGGCAAGTGGAATTAATATGAGGTTATAAGCAAATGAAAAAGTTAGGTTCTGCTTAATGGCACTCATCGTTGAATCGGATAGGTCTATTGCCTTTATGAGGCTCTCGGGGTTGGTATTAAGTAAGACCATATCCGCACTATCGATTGCAAGAGCCGTACCCTCGCCCATAGCCATGCCGACATCGGCGCGAGCAAGAGCCGGGCCATCGTTTATACCGTCGCCGACCATTATAACCTTATCACCTCTTTCTTTAAGTTCAACTATTGCCCGCTCTTTATCCGCAGGCATTACCTCTGCAATGATATCATCTATCCCCAAATCGTCGGCAACCATAGAGACAACACTCCGAGTGTCTCCTGAGAGAATAGTAACCTTAAGGCCGCGCCTCTTTAGTGACGCTACCAACTCAGCTGTGCCTTCGCGCAATTTATCCTTGAGGGCAATGAGCCCTAAGAGCTCTGACCTGCCATATGAATTCATCGCAACACATACGACACTCTTTGAAGCCTTGGCTAAACGTTCGACATCGTCCAAGAGTTTTGCCGAGACTTCAAAGCCCTCACTTCGCATAAAGGCAGAGCTCCCGACAAAGACATCTGCAACCGTACCCTTGCCATCACTATCACTATTGATCAAAACATCCAGCTCTACCTCTGCCGATACGCCTCGACCTTGAGATAGACGAAAATCTTTTACTAAGAAGCTCTCATTATAGAGAGACCTCACCTTGGCTTCATTAACAATTGCTCTTCCAAGCGGATGCTCAGAAGAGGCCTCTACCATAGCTGCTATCTCTATAAGAAAATCTTCACTCACTTCTCTTTCACCACTTAAAATAACGTCGGTAACTTTGGGTCTGCCGTATGTAAGTGTTCCGGTCTTATCGAATACGACACGAGTTGCTTCTCCCATGGCTTGGAATACAGCACTGCTCTTTACGATTATCCCAAGGCGTGAACCACGACCAGTAGCCGAGACGACGGCGGCCGGTACGGCCAGAGCCAGAGCGCACGGACAGCTTACAATCAAGACCGTCACCGTAACTATCACCGCGCGCGAAGGATCTATAAAGAGCCAAGACGTAAATGTAACGAGAGCTACGACGAGTATCGACGGCACAAAGACGCGCGCCACCTTGTCGGTAAATTTTTCTATGGCCGCCTTATCGAGTTGCGCACCTTCGACAAGACGCCTTATCTCGCCAAGTATGGTCTTATCACCGACGGCGGTAACGCTAAAGCGCAAGATGCCGTCGGTATTTATCGTGCCGCCAAGGAGACGCGAGCCTATCTCCTTCATAATGGTCGTCGATTCGCCCGTGAGCATGGATTCATCGACCGCGGCGCGCCCGTAAGTTACAAGGCCGTCCATCGGTACGGTTTGACCGGGGCCTACCTCCACTTCGTCGCCCACTACGACCTCTCTTATACTTACAAGACTGCTCACACCACCCCTTATGACGGTCGCACTATTTGGGTTTAATCCAAAGAGACGCTCGGTATCCATGCGTGCCTTCTTCTTTGCCGACAACTCAAAGTACCTTCCAAGCAAGATTAAAAATACAAACATCGCCGCACAATCAAAGTAAACATCCGACCTGCCTTTGAGTGTTGCCCAAGCGCTATAAAAGAAGGTCATCAAAAGCCCCAATGCCACCGGCATATCCATCGTTACATATTTGGATTTGATCGCATTATAAGAGCCAACGAAGAATGAACTGCCCGAGTAAAATACAACCGGCAAAGAGACTGCGAGGCTCAGGTACTGCAGTAGGTCTCTATAGCCCTCCTCTATACCCCAAAAATAACCGCCATATAAGCCTTCGGCAAAGAACATAGTTGCGGCCATGCCTACGGCCGCCACCGAAAGGCGCGTAAGAAGAGTGCGCTTCTCGGCTTCAAGAAGCTCCGCGCCTTTCTTAGCATCGTAAGGCAGGGCACTATAGCCAAGACCTCTGAGCGTATGCATAATATCTTTAATGGTGGCACCGTTGCCGCTCCACCTGACCGTCATCCTGTTGGTCGTAAAATTTATTCTCCCGTATGTTACACCCGGAATCTTAGATACAGCTCTCTCTATCAGCCATACGCAGGCACTACAGTGAATGCCCTCTACCATGAAGGCGGCCTCTGCTTCACCTTCTCCACCCTTTGATATAAACTCCGTGGTATCTACAAGCTCTTGGTCAAAGAGATTTTTAAGCTCGGGCGGTGCTAACGGACGAAGGTCACCACGTCTGTCATAATATGATTCGAGACCTGCCGAGAATATGTAGTCGCATACACTCTTGCATCCGTTGCAACAGAATACTCTTTTAACTCCAGCCATGACGGCACTCTCTGTAAAGCGCGGCAACTCCAGGCCGCAGTGAAAACAACCATCGTCATAGTGAAGATCTTCTTTAAGTAAAGTATTCATAGCCCCTTAAACTTTTACCCTGAATATGCGCTCAACGATGCTATCACCTCTCTCGACTATAACCTTGATATCCCAAAACCCTGAGAGAGGAATAAAGAGACCACCCTTATGGAGTGCGCCGTTGAATTCAAGTGGAAACTCTTTATCGTAACTATCGGTAGCAGGGCGCATGAGTACCACACGCACGGTGGCATCTTTTAGCGAAGAGTTGTCTTTATCCAAGACCTTGACGGCGATGTCATTAGAGGCTTCGCCCTTAAGGACTTCCCCGGAAGTCTTGCCAAAGGCAAGGCTTATCTGCCATCCCAAGGTCGCCTCATCTTCGAGCGTCTTATTATAGAGTATGCCCTTTGCGTAGTAATCTTTGTCGACGAGGCCGTCATCTGACTTAAGTGCGGTATATATAAACCACAGATTCACCGTTATGACTATCGTAAAGAAGGCGATTATGGCGTACGGCCAGATTGATCTTTGGCTTGTCTTTTTTTTCGTGGTATTATCCATTACCTTGCCCTTTCGGGGTAAAAGAATGTGCTCTCCTGAAGTGCATGAAGTTCCGTATCTTTAGTGTCGGTTATAATAAAGTTAAACTTCTTTACGCCATAAGACTCAGAGCTTGCCGGAGCATTGACTACAACCGAGACCTCATAGACCTCACCCGAAGAAATCTTAAATGGATTTTCACTTAATATAAGCTCCGCACCTTTTATGCCTTCAACACTTAATAGATAAGACCTCTCTACAGTGTCCTTATTCAAGGCCTTTATTTTGTATAGGTTAGATATCTCACCGTCAGCACCTTCGTAGTAAAGGGCACTCCTCTCCCTCAGTACGTCGAGAGCCAACGGGCTTCTCGTTACGAGCGAGTATACGAGCACTGTGGCCAAGATTATAAGTATCAGCGAATAGGCGATGACTCTCGGCCTAAATATATGCGCCTTACCGCCTTTGAGTGAATTACCCTTAAGTGAATTAAGCGAAGAGTACTTTATGAGGTTTGGCGCACGCCCGACCTTTGCCATTATAGTATTGCAGGCATCTATGCAATCGGCACACGCCGTGCATTCGTACTGAAGGCCGTCGCGAATATCTATGCCTGCAGGACAAACTTGTACGCAGAGCGTACAATCAATGCAGTCACCAAATGTAGCACCCTCTTGCTTACTATAATTAGCACTCCTTGGCTCACCCCTCTCGCCGTCATAGGCTATTATCAATGTATCGCCGTCAAAGAGTGCCCCCTGAAACCTTCCATACGGGCACGGTATCGAACACATCCAACCCCTTAGAAAAGCACAGTCAATGTATGTAAATAACGCGACAGATATTATCCAACTGATATTTGCCGAGGTAAGTGTATCGAGGCTAAACCTCAAGAACAACTCTCCGATGGGAATAAAGTATGAGAGAAAGGTAATGCCTACGACGAGGGAAACTATGAGCCAGAGCGAATGCTTCAAGACCCCCTTCGCTACCTTAGCAGGTGATAAAGGTTCTTTGGAGAGCTTTATCATGGCGTTTCGGTCGCCATCGACAAACCTCTCTATCGCTATGAATAGATCTGTAAATAGTGTCTGCGGACACCCGTAACCGCACCACACGCGCCCGGCTATAGCCGTTACAAAGAAAAACGCTATGGCAAGAAATATCAGAAAGAAGACGACGTAGTAGACCTCTTGCGGCCATATTACGAGACCGAAGAGATAGAACTTTCTACTTGGTATATCTAAGAGAAGTGCCGGACGTCCGCCTATGGAGAGAAACGGAATAATAAAGTACGCTCCGAGAATAATCGTAGAGACGATACGCCTTATAGACCTGAACTTACCGTGACTGCTCTTTGGATATATCTTTTCGAACTTACTGGAGGAGGTTAGCATATATCTACTTTAACGACATCGCGCGCGGCCTCTTAAGGCCGCGCGAAACACCTTTCTTATAACTGCGTCCGTCTCAGAATTGATAGTGAGTGGAATCCGTGGAGTTATCTATTCAGAAGCACCGAGGCTTACGATAAAGGCCGAGACATTACCGACCTTATCGGCACCCAAAGAACCCATAGGAGGCATTCCCTTAGCCGTACCGTCTGTAACGGTCACTATAACATCTTCTATAGAGCCGCTTCCATATGACCACTCAGAGTCGGTTAAGTCTGGCCCGATACCACCCTTTGCCTCCGCGCCGTGACACATCGCACAACTTGCGGCAAATACCTTCTGCCCTTCGGCTATCACTTCGGCATTACCGACGAGTGCAGAAACGTCTACAGGTTTATCACTTACGACAGGCTCGGCGACTTCAACTACAACCGGTTCTGCAACCGCCGTTCCACCCGGCGCACCCGTTTGAGCAAGACTTAAGACAAAGGCCGAGACCTTGCCGGTCTTGCCCGTACCCAAGGAAGCGAAGGTTGGCATCCCTTTAGCCGTACCGTCTGTAACGGTCGCTATAATATCTTCTATAGATCCGCTTCCATATAACCACTCAGAGTCAGTGAGGCTTGGCCCTATACCGCCGCCTGCGTCTGCGCCGTGGCAAGGCATACAATTCGCGGCAAAGATACTCTTACCTTCGGCTATTGCCTGAGCGTTGCCGACAAGTGCGGAAACGTCTACCGGTTTATTCTTAAAGGCCGCGTACTTCTTATCGGCCTCTGCCATCTCTTCTTCATACATCTTGACCTGAGTCCAATCGGCCGTACCCTTCCAAAACCCCGGATAGATTATCAGGTAACCCACGGCAAATATAATCGTTCCGTAGAGGCAAAACATAAGCCACTTCGGTACGGGGTTATCGTACTCTTCAATACCATCGGCATTGTGGTTAATCTTTTCTACCATTTTTCAGATCCTCCCTAATAACGTCAATCTTCTTTTAAAGGTATCTTGGCGTACTCTTCAAACTTCGTCTTGTTCTTCCCTCTAAATACCCAGAAGAGTATCGCGCAATATATAAGAAAGAAGTAAACAAGCGCGCCGGCCTTTGTGAATATCAGTAGGTCTTCCATCTTATCGCCTCTTTACGGCCGTGCCGAGCGACTGAAGGTATGCTATCAGCGCGTCAAGCTCGGTCTTATTTGTTATGCTCTGCTCCGCCCCTGCTATCTCTGCGTCGGTATACGGATGTCCGAGTTTTCTAAGAACCTCCATCTTCTTTACTATCAGATCGGTCTTGAGTTCGTTCTTCTCAAGCCAAGGGTAGCGTGGCATGACCGTCCCCGGAACCATGCTCGCCGGGTCTCTCATGTGCTGGACGTGCCATGAATCCGGGTACTTTCCGCCGACGCGCGCCAAGTCGGGACCGGTTCGCTTCGAGCCCCATTGGAAGGGCCTGTCATATACAAACTCACCTGCAAGAGAGTATGAGCCGTACCTCTCGGTCTCCGCCCTAAAGGGACGTATCATCTGAGAGTGGCAATTATAACAACCTTCTTTTATGTATATGTCTCTACCCTCAAGTGCAAGCGGGGTATAGGGCTTTACACCCTTGACCGCAGGAACGGCACTATCGAGTATAAATAGCGGAACTATCTCTATGAGGCCGCCTATGCTGATGACTATCGCTATGAGTATGGCCATCAGGAGGCTGTTTTTTTCTATCTTCTCATGTTTGTTTCTCATGCCTCGCTCCCTTCCACGCACCCTTCGTTATTGACTTGAAGGCTCTTAGCCTCTTTGGTACAAGAACACTTAACGGTCTTTATGACGTTATAGGCCATGACGAGCATACCGGCGAAGAATAGGGTTCCACCTATAAGCCTGATTACATAGTACGGATACATTGCAAAGACACTCTCGGCGAATGTATATGTCAAAGAGCCGTCGGCATTAACGGCCTTCCACATAAGCCCCTGAGTAACGCCTGCTATCCACATAGCCACTATGTATATAACAACACCTATAGTGCTCATCCAAAAGTGCAGATTTATGAGTCCCGTACTGTGCATCTCATCCTTACCAAATACCTTTGGTATCATATAGTAGAGTGCACCTATGCTTATCATCGCAACCCAGCCCAAGGCTCCGCTATGAACGTGTCCTATCGTCCAGTCCGTATAGTGCGACAGAGCGTTAACAGACCTTATCGCCAGCATCGAACCCTCAAAGGTACTCATGCCGTAGAACGATATGGCAACTATCATAAACTTAAGTATGGGATCCGTCCTCAACTTCCCCCAAGCACCCTTTAGGGTGAGTATACCGTTTATCATACCTCCCCATGACGGCACTAAGAGCATTATGCTGAATGTCATGCCAAGTGTCTGCGTCCAATCGGGCAGAGCCGTATAGAGCAGGTGATGAGGGCCGGCCCAGATGTATAGGAATATCAATGTCCAGAAGTGAAGTATCGATAGCCTATAGCTGTATATCGGAAGCTTGGCCTGCTTTGGAAGGTAGTAATACATTATGCCCAGAAACCCTGCCGTCAAGAAGAAGCCGACGGCATTATGACCATACCACCACTGAACCATGGCATCCTGAACTCCCGCATATACGGAGTAAGACTTTGTAAAGCTTATCGGATACTCCAGAGAATTGAATATATGAAGCACGGCTACGACTATTATCATCGCCATGAAGAACCAATGGGCGACGTAGATGTGCTTATCCCTCCTCTTCCATAGCGTACCGAAGAAGTTAATACCAAGGAGCACCCAGACGACCGCTATCATGATATCTATCGGCCATTCAAGCTCGGCGTACTCCTTACCCGAAGTAATTCCGAGCGGCAGGCTCAACGCGGCCAGAACTATTATCAACTGCCAGCCCCAGAATGTAATGCTCGCGATCTTATCGCTAAAGAGCCTTACGTGCGAAGTCCTCTGAACCGAGTGGTATATGGATGCGAAGAGCACACAGCCACCGAATGCGAATATAACGGCATTGGTATGAAGCGGCCTTAATCGCCCGAAAGTTATCTCCGGTATACCCATATTCAGTGCGGGGAAGGCCAGCTCCGCGGCGATGATAACGCCTACGAGCATGCCTACTATCCCCCAGACAACGGCCATTATGGCGAATTGCCTTACTACCTTGTCATTATAGACCGGTTTGGTCTCTTCACTCATAATAAACCCCCATAATTAACCCCCATGAATAACTACCGTAAGTAATAAACCTCTGCAAAGAGTTTCTATCTATCTTCAAAGATCAAGGATTTAGTCTCTCTCGTATATCCGCGCACCTACCTATATAACACGACAAGTATCGCATACTTTTTGGCTTTTGCAACCCCTAAAGGGCTTAAATAGTAAAAAAGATAAATAATACCTCTTTAGTCTTCTTTTTAGGTAAAGATATTCGTCATTTGAGCTCTTTCAGAGCCTTTATTTCTTAAAGTTCCTACTTATGAATGCCAATCTTCACCCTTCTCAGGCGCAGTGAATTCCATATAACATTTACAGAGCTAAAGGCCATCGCCCCGACCCCTATCATTGCATGGAGTAACCCCAGCGCGGCCAGAGGAATGGCGACACCATTATAGAACCATGCCCAGAAGTAATTCTCTTTAATCTTCTTAAATGTCGCGTGAGATAACTTTATTGCAACGACGACAGAGCTTAAATCCCCCCTTATGAGGGTAATATCCGAGGACTCTATGGCAATGTCCGTGCCCGTACCGATGGCAATCCCTACGTTTGCCTGCTTTAGAGCCGGGGCGTCGTTTATGCCGTCGCCGACCATGGCGACGATACCGACCTCCGACTGCAGGCGTCTTATCTCAGCGACCTTATCTTCCGGTAAGACCTCGGCCAAGACCCTGCCGATTCCAACCTTATTGGCTATGGCACGCCCCGTTCTCAGGTTATCTCCGGTCATCATAACGGTCTTTATCCCCATACCCTCAAGGGCCAAAATGGCCTCCACCGAGTCGTCCTTCAGCGTGTCAGCTACGGCTATTATACCGACAACCTCTTTCTCTACTATGACAACCATCGCCGTCTTTGCCTCGTCTTCAAGGCGCGTAATATTTTCTATGGTAGATTCCTCTATAGTAGTAGAAGAGTCTGCGCCCGTAGGGCCACTGCCCTCCTCTAAGAGCTTCGCCGTACCGACCATAACCTCGCCTACCTCGTCAATAGTAGCACTAACACCTTTGCCAATGATTGCCGTAAACCCTCTCTGAGCCTTTAGCTCAAGAGTGCGCTCACTCGCGGCCTTTACAATGGCCCATCCGAGTGGATGCTCCGAGCCAACCTCAACGCTTGCGGCAAGGCAAAGAATGTCGTCTTCTTTATAACCGTCAGATAAGACAACTATATCGGTAACCTCTGGACGACCTTTAGTAATAGTACCGGTCTTATCGAATACGATCGTATGCACGTCCTTTATGGTCTGGATGGCCTCGCCGTTTCTTATGAGTATTCCATTCTCAGCCCCTATGGCACTGCCGACCATGAGGGCCGTCGGCGTACCAAGGCCCAGCGCACATGGACAACTTATGACCAATACGGCAACACCTGCGTAGAGGGCGAGCGTTACAGCCCCAAGCTCTGTATTTATCCACGGAAGGAACGGGTCTGCCCATGTAATGATGGATATAAAAAAGTTCGGAAAGATAATCCACGCCGCTATCGTCGTAAGAGATGTGATGAGAACGGCGGGCACCATATAGGCCGTCACCCTGTCGGCAAACTCCTGAATCGGAACCTTAGAGCCCTGACACTCCTCGACCATCTTTATTACCTGAGACAAGAACGTATCCGAGCCGACCTTCGTAGCCCTTATCCGCAAGAGACCGTTCTGGTTTATGGTAGCGCCTATCGCCTCCATGCCGGCCTTCTTCTTAACGGGCATTGACTCGCCCGTTGCCATAGATTCATCTATCGCACTCGTGCCTTCGATTATCACGCCATCGGTCGGTACCTTTTCGCCCGGCCTTACGACCAAGATATCTCCGACCAAGACCTCTTCGATAGGAACTTCTCTCTCACGGCCGTCTACCAATACGCGCGCCGTCTTTGCACCGAGTTCAAGTAACTTCTTTATGGCCTCCGAGGCCCTGCCCTTAGCCTTAGTCTCAAGATACTTACCAAGAAGGTGGAAGGTTATGATGGTCGTCGCCATCTCCATAAAACTTGCCGCAGGGAAGATAAAGACGGCAAAGCCCATTAAGTAAGGCGGCACAGAGCCGATAGATATGAGAACATCCATATTGGCACGCCTGTGACGAAGCGCCTTTAGAGAAGACCTGTGCGTCTCCATACCCAATATGAAGACAATGGGAAAGCCGAGTATCGCTATGATTACATTATAGTAAGGTATCTGAACGACCATGAAGTGAACCATCATCATAACCATGATGATGGTCGCAGGGACGAGTGCAAAGATCAGACGTCTCTTTGCCCGATGAAATCTGCCAAGGTCGTCTTCTTTAACCTCTTGCTCTACCTCGCCATCTTTCTTTACCACACCGTAACCGCTCGCCTCCACAACGGCCTCAAGGGTAGTCGCATTGGTGAGGGTCTCATTAAATTCTATCGTCGCCCTTTCGGTAGCCAGATTGACCACGGCACCTAAGACACCCTTCGCGGCATTCAAAGCCTTTTCGATTGTATTGGCGCACGATGCACAGGTCATGCCCGTTATATTAAAGACGACCTTCTTACTCGCCACGCGGTAGCCTGCTACCTCTATTACCTCTCTGGCCTTGGCCTCGTCGAATAATTGAGGGTCAAAGTCAATGGCCACCTTCTCGGCCGCGAAGTTAACCCTGACACTCGCCACACCTTCGGCCTTACTTAGGGCAACCTCAATAGTACGAGCGCAAGATGCACACGTCATGCCCTCGATTGAGAGGGTAAGGCTAATATTTTTTCCGGAAGTTTTATGTGAAGTTTTGGGAGGTCTTTCTTCAAGGGGTTTCAACGCACCCGCAGGGTCGGCGTCAAAACGCTTCTTGCAATTGAGGCTACAAAAATAATAGTTCTCGCCTTTATAGACGGAACTTCCGGCGGCACTCTCAGGTACTACGTCCATTGCGCATATCGGATCCCTTGCCACCTGCCTCACCTCCGGATAAAGACATCTGCCTCATACTTAACACCTATACCTAAATCATATTCCACTTACCTTAGAGTGTCAAGGTCAGGCAGAGCAACACGGATATGCGTGCCCAAAAGATGCTTTTTCTTTGCGGCTCTAACCACGCTCTATTTTTTCTGATATCCTTTAATCTTCCCTTAACCTTCCTCTCTTTATAATGGGTTTATAATAAACGTTAGGTATTCAGGCAATCCCCTGACGGATAAAAAAGGAGGAAAGAAAGATGAAGAAGACAAGTTCAGCTTTAGCGCTATTGGTAGCGGTTTTTTTAATGGCCTTTTCTGTGGTCGACTCAAGCGCGGCCAATAAGGATGCTGAGATAACCTTAAGCGAGGCCGTAACCATCGCAACAGAGAAGGTTCCCGGTGAGGTCATAAAGGTCGAGCGAGAGAGAGGGCTCTATGAGGTAAAGATCAGCACCTCAGATGGTATCGTAAAGAAGGTCTACGTTGGTACCACAGACGGAGCCGTAAAGGAGCTTAAGAAGGTCACTCTCGACGAGGCCGTAGCCATCGCAACAGAGCATAGCCCGGGCGAGGTCATAAAGGTCGAGTATGAAAGAGGCCGTTATGAGGTAAAGGTAAGGACAGATGAAGGTAGGCGTGTAGAGGTATATGTCGATGCCGGAAGCGGAGAGGTTGTAGAGGTGAAGGATAAGTCTCGTAAAGGTCGTGATGACGATGACCATTATGAATATCGCGAGCGTTATGATGATGATGACGACTATCGCAACCGTTACGACGATTAATATGCAAGGTGTGAGATTCTACGACCCCAACTAAGGGGTCGTAGGCTTTCAGACGGACTTAAAGGAGGATTCCATTATGAATAAAGACAGTACTACTGAAAATGAAGAACTTGTGGCCGTTAAGGTCTGGGACTGGCAAACGAGAGTACTGCACTGGCTAAACGCACTGCTTGTCATATCCCTTGTCTTGCTGATACTTGGCTATGAGGGGCTTGAGGAGATGGGCCGCGACGACCTGGCCGAGAGGTTCGAGGAACTTCACGCCTACTTTGGAGGCTTCTTTGCCGTAACATTTACCTTAAGGGTCATCTGGGCCTTTATGGGAAATAAGTACGCGAGATGGTCGGATATCGTGCCATATACCAAGGAGAAGATAACGGCACTCAAGGAGAATATAAAGTGGTTCCTCTCTGGCTTTAAGAATAAGGCACCACTGGTGGTCGGGCATAACCCGGTTGCGTCACTATTATATATTGCGCTCTTCTTTGTGTTGCTTGCGCAAATTGTAACTGGTCTTCTTCTTGCGGGCATTGAGTTCGATATGTTTCCGGGCAACCTCATAACGGGCGGACTTGGCGAGCATGCCATAGAAGAGATAGAAGAGGTCGCAGAGGAGGTCCACGAATTTGGCCTCTGGTTTGTTATAGGCTTCTTTATCTTCCACATGGGAGGGCTTATCATACATCACCTCTTCGACAGAGGCGGGCTTCTTGCTTCTATGCTCCATGGTAAAAAGTATTTCCGCAAGGAGGATTTAGAGCTATAATACTCTTATGCGCATACTTTTGGTGGAAGATGAAGCCGAGCTCTCGGCGATAATAAAGAAAGGGCTCGAAGAGGC
>DAOVKH010000161.1 GCA_030631875.1 Deltaproteobacteria bacterium
AATAACTCTTCAATATACAAATATAACTACCCGGAGGCTATGACTGTGGCAAATAAGACCCGTAAAAAAGTACTTGTAGTGGATTCAGACGCCGATATGGCGGCAATGATTGACAGGTGTCTGAAAGAAGAAGGCTTTGAAATAGACCATACCTTCAGCGGTCATAACGCCTTTGAAAAGACTCAAGAGTCCGACTATGATCTGATACTTGCCGATATAGATATCAACTATACCGAGGGTATAAGTCTGTACAGTAAGATCAAGAAGGCATCTCCCGAGACCTTCGACAAAATGATATTTACTACAAATAAACTCAACGCTGAGCTTAAGAACTTCTCCGACTTTACTGAACGTCCGATAATCGAGAAACCCTTCACCGTAAGTTCTTTCATGAGCACGCTATCAGGTAAATTGCTCAAAGACTTTATGAAGGATTAAACCCCTCTTTGTTATATCAGGGGGTTAAAAGTCAGCCTTATGGTAATCTCTACTGTATGGTGAAGTATACTTTACGCAGAACGGTATGGCAAGTTCTTTTCTAAGAGCCGGAAGACCGCCTCTCGAGTTATCCAATCAACCACCCTCAAAGGCTGAGACCTTTACACCTACGAGACGTATCTTCTTATCTATCTCGACCTTCTCTAATAACCCCTGAACGCTCGCCCATATATCATTCATAGACTTTACGGCAAGCTCTGAGGTATTCGAACGTGTTATGGTATTGAAGTCCTCGTAACGTATCTTAATGGTAACGCTTCTCGCCAGGCAGGCCGAGTCCTTTAGTTTAGAGACAAGGTCTTCGGTTAATATATAGAGTGTCTCCTTTATGAAGTGCCTGTCTGAGGTATCACTATCGAATGTCACCTCCCTTGAAAACGACGACGGCTCATGGAAGGCCACGACCAAACTGTCATCGAGACCACGCGCGTGGTTATGGAGAGATGCTCCTGCGGCTCGTCCGAAGTTATGCTGAATGTGCTTAAGCGGAGCACGCCTTAAATCGGCTATGGTCTTAATGCCGAGCGAAAGAAGTCTGGCTTCGGTCTTCTCGCCGACACCGAATAGACGCCTTACCGCGAGCGGGTCGAGCATCTTTTGAACGTCCTTTTCCTTTATAACGCAAAAACCATCGGGTTTCTTCATCTCACTTGCCATCTTAGCGAGGAGCTTATTGGGCGCAATACCGACCGAAGAGCTCAACGACAGCTCATCGGTTACGCTTCGCTTAATCTCTCGCGCGGCCGTAAGGGTTCGCTTAAATACGTCTTCAGCTCCCCCATCTTCAGGCTCAAGAGGCTCAAGCTCCACAAAGGCTTCGTCGAGGCCGAAGCTCTCTACGAGCTGGCTGTGACGGCCGAGTATCTCCATTAACTCTACGGAAGCCTGCTCGTAGGCCTCAAAGTCAACGGGCAGGAAGACAGCCTTCGGGCAAAGCTTAACTGCCCTCTTTAGAGCCATACCCGAATGCACACCAAAACGCCTTGCCTCATACGACGCCGCCGAGACTACCCCCCTTGACTTCGGATCTCCGGAGCCGCCGACTATCATGGGTTCTCCTTTAAGCTCCGGGCGACGCTTAAGTTCCACAGAGGCAAAGAATGCGTCCATGTCTATATGTATTACAAATCTTTCTGTCATTATTTACGAAATATCCAATACCTGAGCCCTGTAAATAAGAGGGACTCAAATAGATTGAAGATACCCTTTCTGTGAAGTATGAGTAGAATTTACGGAGACTATCGGCGGGCGTTAGATGGAGAGTTCTTCGTCCAACTCCGAGCTTATAAAATCTTCTATAAAGGCTCGAAGCCCCTTCCTTACTTGAGCGGGAAGTTTAATGAAACCTACAGCCATGCCCGGCTCTATCATCTTTGCCTTGCCGGACTTTACAGCATACAAGACCTCTCCCCAGACCTCAAAGGGCTTCTTCGCTGGGAGATCCAATACGAGCTTAACGCGCGTACCCTTTGGGTAAGGCTTTACGGTATGGACAAAGACCCCCTTCTCGGATAAAGAAGTAGCAAATAGATCTCTCTTTTGCTTGGGCGTGCGTAACGTAGCCCTTATCATAACCCGCACCCTCGGCACAGACCTCGGACTCTTCTCTATGAGTTTATCTAAGAGCTTAAAGAGGTTCGTCGGCCCGACGGGGTATATCATATAGGCGTTGGCCTTCTGCTTTAAGGTCGCCTTGAGTCTGGCCAGATCGGCACTACCCGACATGGTAACTACCTTAATTGAATCAAAGGAAGTATTAGAACGAAGGTATTTGAGCGGAGCCTTACCCTCAATGGGCGGCATGCTTTGAGCAAGGATAACTACGTTTGGCAAAAGTCCGCCTACGAGCCTTATAAAGTCAGCACCGCCGGCGGCAACGTGCGCGTTGTAGCCGAATCTATTTACCAATACGGCGAGCTTATAGGCACGCACCCTATCATTATCGGCTATGAGAATATTTCTCGGTATACCTCTTGCGGACATCTTAATATAACCTCACTTTCAGATAGAATATACCATTTATAAGTTGGTGTCAATGTGAGTGAACTTTACGATTACTTTACTTTAAAGACCGTTATGCTTCGTCGTCTTCGACACTAAGTGGGCAATGAAAGATGATAATAAGCTCCAAAGACGAAGAATCAACAAACCCGTAGCCTGCGACATATGAGATGAGGTAAATATCGAGCAAAAAGCAACGGTTACGCCGTTATCTCAGCTACACAACATATAGTAGGCAAAAACCCGATAAATACCCTCTATAGTGCCTATTTCCCCTTTACAAAGGCCGGAATCTTTGTTAATCTTACCTTCAAATGAAGATAAAGAAACTCACCATTCACGGCTTTAAGTCCTTTGCCGATAAGACAATCATACCATTTAGCGACGGAACGTCTGCCGTCGTAGGCCCTAATGGCTGTGGCAAGTCCAATATCGTAGACGCAATACGTTGGGTATTGGGCGAGCATAACGCGCGCCACCTTAGAGGCAAGCAGATGGAAGATCTTATCTTCGGCGGAAGTGACAGGCGTAAATCCTCAGGTATGGCCGAGGTTACGCTCACGCTCTCCAACGAAGGCGGACGAGCCCCTGCCGCATACGCCAACTTCACAGAGATAGAGATTCAGCGACGCCTCTACCGAGACGGCGATAGCGAATACTACATAAACAAAGTTCAAGCTCGCCTCAAGGACATCGTAGACCTATTTAGAGATACCGGCATCGGCACGCGCGCATACTCCATAATAGAGCAAGGCCAGGTCGGATGGCTCGTAACGGCTAAGCCCGAAGAACGCCGCGCCATATTCGAAGAGGCCGCCGGCATAAATAAATTCAAATACAAAAAAGACGCCGCCCTTCGTAAGCTCGATCAGACGAAAGGCAATCTTACGCGAGTAACCGATATAATCGGCGAGGTAAAGCGTCAACTAAACTCCCTGAACCGTCAGGCAAAGAAGGCCGAACGTTATAAGGTATTCAAAGACGAGCTTCAAGGAGCAGACCTCTACCTCTCGCACTTAGAGAGTGCAAAGATAGAAGTTCGCCAGAAGGCTACGACTACCCAGCTAACCGAGATAGAGAACCGTGAAGTAGCTCTGTCGGCAGAGCTTGCCGCGCAAGAGAGCACGCACGAGGAGATACGACTCGACTACCTTAAGAAAGAAAATGACTTCAAGGAGCTTCGAAACAGAGCCTTTGAACTCGAACGCCAAATAGAGCGAGAAGAACGCTCGCGCGAGATAGACACGCTCAGAACCGAGGAGATTAACCGCAACGGCGAACGACTCTCCGGCGAGATAAACGAACTCGCCGAAGACACGCGCCGCACAGTCGGAGAACTTGAAGTCCTGAGGCGTGAAGACGAACTCAACAGACGACGCGTCGAGGAAGAACGCATCCGCCTTACGAAGGACAACGAAGTGCTCGCCGAGATAGACGCGCGCATCAGAGAGAAGGAGGACGGCCTTAAAGTAGAAGAGGCCGGACTCTTAGAGGACAGAACACGCCTCTCCGATATACGCTACACCATTCAGGCTTCCATAAAAGAAGAAGAACGTCTGCGCGCATTCGAGGCCACAAGGAAGAACGATGCCGAAGTGGCAAGAAGGGAACTCGACGAAAAGACACCGTCGCTTAATGCCATCAGAGAAGCCCTCACAATTGCAGGAGAAAAGAAAGAATCCACCGGCAATAGCCTTCGCATATCTACCGAACGCTTGTCGGTCCTCCAGAGCGAGAGCGGCGAAAAGAACGAACGCCTGAAGAGGCTTA
>DAOVKH010000120.1 GCA_030631875.1 Deltaproteobacteria bacterium
ACGGCCCTGAGATATATAACCCCGTTCGCACAAGGGCCGACATAGATAATATCAAGGGTATAGAGCCTGAGGAAGACGTACCGTTCCTGCTGGAGGCCATAAAGCTCGTAAAGGGTGAGCTTAACGACTCTATACCTCTCATAGGTTTTTCGGGCGCCCCCTTTACGCTCGCAAGCTATATAATCGAAGGCGGCGGCTCTAAAAACTACACATTCGCAAAGAGTATAATGTATTCAGACCCAGACTCCTGGCACGTCTTGATGACCAAGATAACCGACATTGTCATAAAGTATCTGAACGCGCAGATAAAGGCCGGAGTAAATGCCGTACAGTTATTCGACAGTTGGGTCGGGTGCTTAGGCCCTGCCGAGTACAGGAAGTTTGCGTTGCCGTATACCAAGCGTATAATCGAAAGCGTCGATAAGTCCGTACCATTCATAAACTTCTCGACCAATACGGGTACATACCTTGAGATAATCAAAGAAGCGGGTGGAGATGTCGTTGGTTTAGATTGGAAGGTCGACCTCGACGAGGGCTGGACACGCCTCGGCAAGGATCGCTTTGCCGTCCAGGGTAACCTCGACCCTACTATCCTCTTTAGCTCTAAGCATGCCATTAAAGAGGGCGTAAAGGCCGTACTCGATAGTGCCGGCGGTCGTCCGGGGCATATATTTAACTTGGGCCACGGCATAATACTCGGTACACCTGTAGATAATGTCAGGTACTTGATAGATACCGTCCACGAGTTGAGTGGCAAGTGACCGCTAAGACGGAAAAGAAGGCCGTATTGCTCTTGGCATTCGGCGGAGCCGAATCTATAGAAGACGTTCGTCCCTTTGTGGAGAATATTCTAAGAGAACGCATGGCAGGCAGGCCTGTCCCCGACGGTATGATAACCGAGATAGAGGAGCGTTATGAGTTAATCGGAGGAAGCTCTCCCTTGCTTGAGATAACCCGCGCGCAGGCTTGTGCTTTAGAGGACGCATTGGCCAAGGCCGGCGACGAGCGGAAGGTATATGTCGGTATGCGTTACTGGAAGCCGTATATGAAAGATACCATTAAGGATATGGTCGCCGACGGCGTAACCGAAGCAGTAGTCGTAATCATGGCTCCGCAGACATCTAATGCCGCGACCGGCGGTTACTTGACCGATCTCACTGCCATAGTGGAGGCCGAAGGTAATCCGTTTGAAGTAAATTACGTTAAGAGCTGGCATGCTCACCCCTTATTTGTGGAGGCCGTAAAGACCAATATAGACGCGGCTCTTGGGCGTTTAGAGGTCACTGACTCAGAAGACATTCTCATAGTATTCAGCCTACATAGCCTGCCCGTACCATCGGTACATAAAGACAAATATTTATTAAAGATTGCAGAGTCGATAACGGCCGTTATGGATGGGTATGACTTCGAGTGGAAGCTCTCTTATCAGAGCAAGGGCGGCGGGAAGTTCCCGTGGCTCTCTCCGGCGACAGAAGACGTACTCGACGATGCCGTCATAGAAGGTAATAAGGCAGTTGTAGTCGTGCCGCTGGGCTTTGCGGCAGACCACGTAGAGACACTCTATGATATAGACATACTCTTTAAGGATAAGGCCAAGTCAATTGGCCTTAACTACGAACGTTCCGCTTCGCTCAACACCTCGCCTAAGTTCATAGAGATGTTAGCCGAAGTAGTCATCGCGAGAGGCGACGCATAGTGAAGAAGGTCGTAATCATAGGTGGCGGAATATCGGGGCTCTCGACGGCCTACTTCCTGACCGAACTCGCAAGAGAAGAGGGTGAAGCCTTAGATATAACAATTGTAGACAAGAAGGACTCACCGGGTGGCAACATTATAACCGTCCGTGAGGGAGGATTTTTGATCGAAGGTGGCCCTGATTGTTTCTTGTCAGAAAAACCGTGGGCAATGGCCTTATGTAAGAGGCTCGGCATGGAGGATAGTCTCCTTGCGACGACCACGGCCAGAGGTAAGACTTACGTCCTATCGAAGGGCAAGCTCCACCTCCTGCCCGAAGGCGTTATCCTGATGGTGCCGACAAAGATGGTGCCGCTCCTCTTTAGTTCCCTTTTGACCATGTGGGGAAAGATTCGCATGGGCTTGGAGATGTTCGTTCCAAAGCGTAAGAGTACGGAGGACGAAACGCTTGGTTCATTTGTAAGAAGGCGGCTTGGTAAAGAGGCATTGGATAAGATAGCAGGGCCGCTCGTAGCCGGAGTGCACGGCGGAGACCCTGAGACGATGAGCATTAAGTCGAGCTTCCCGAAGTTCGTCGAGATGGAAGAAAACTACGGTAGCCTCATAAAGGGCATGATAGCCAAGATGAAGCTGATGAAGGGTAGTGCACGCCAAGGCCAAGCTAAGAAGAGTGCCAAGCCCGTAACGATGTTCATGACCATAAAGAACGGCCTCGGCGATATAGTCGATACCCTCTTAGGTAAGATAAAAGAGACAAAGATAATAAAGGCAACGACCGTAGACAACCTCACAAAAGATACGGACGGCTATACCTTGAAGCTCAGTAACGACGAGACACTCAAAGCCGACGCCGTCGTCATATCCACACCCGCCTATGCTACGAGCGCTATAGTTAAGTCAATGGATGGTAGCTTGAGCGAAAAGCTCGACACCATACCGTACGTATCTACGGCAACGGTAAGTATCGGCTTTAAGCGGGCAGATATAGCGCATCCAATGGACGGCTTTGGCTTTGTTATACCTAAGAGCGAGGGCAGAAAGATTATGGCAACGAGCTGGGTCTCGAAGAAGTGGGCCGGGCGCGCGCCGGAAGATTGCGTACTGATACGTTGCTTTGTCGGAGGCGCATTCGACCAGGACTTGGTTGAGCTGAATGACGATGAGATAAAGGCCATGGTGCTTAGCGAATTAAAGTCTATAATGGGCATAGATGCCGAACCCGTTATATGCAAGATATTCAGGTGGCGTCGCGCCATGCCGCAGTACACCGTTGGCCACGAAGGACGCGTAGCAGAGATAGCGGAACTGACAGATAAGCACGAGGGGCTCTACATAACAGGCTCTGCCTTTCGTGGCATTGGCATCAGTGATAATGTGCGTGAGGCTGAGGCTGTGGCCGAGAGGGTTCTTGAGCGGCTTTAGTTATGGGCGGCAAAGATAACGGCACAACTACTTTGTAGTCTTCAATACTTGCTCGTTCGACGTACCTAAAAGTATGATATGTACTTAAAGGAGGTAATTAAGCCATGGGCTCTGAAAATCAATTCATATTTGCAAAGAAACACTTCGAGTCCTTTGAGGGGCCTTTTTTGGAGATAGGTTCAAAGGACTATGGTAATACGCAAGACCTGAGAGGCTTATTCTCACCTAAAGGCGAATATATCGGTATCGATATGTCAGAGGGTAAGGGTGTGGAGATGGTCGTTGACCTTACGGATGACTTCGAGGTGCTTGATAAGAAGTTTGAAGGCCGTCGCTTTGGAACGATATTTTGTTTAAGCGTTCTCGAACACTGCGAAGATCCCTTTAAGATGAGCAACAATATGACGCGTCTATTAAAGCCAGGCGGCAAGATATTTATATCTGTGCCATTTGCTTGGCAGTTCCATGGGTATCCGTCGGATTATTGGCGATTCACATACGAAGGCGTAAAGAAGTTATTTCCAAAGCTCTCATTCGATATGGATAAGTGCATAGAGAGTTCTTGCTTAATCAGAGAGACAAAACCACTCACCGAGGATATAGGCAAGGTCTCTATACGAGGAAGTTCTCACAGGAGAGCCGGACATCCGATACGCGGCCTCTTTGCCGATATATTCAAGATACTCGCAAAGGTTGGCCTCTTTAAATGGATATTCGGTTATAGACATCTATTTAGGCCTACTATGCTTGATATGATAGGAGAGTTTGATGAGCGGCCTTAAAGTAACGACCTTTTTTTTACCGCGAGGGGTTAGTGTAAGCGGTCTTTAATTAAATGAAGATAAAACCATATTAAAAAAAGAAAGTCTAAATAAGGGAGGTTTAATACTATGATAAACAAAAAGATGTCCGACGCACTCAACAAGCACCTAAACGCCGAGCTATACTCGTCGTATCTATACCTTGCCATGTCTGCCTACGCTTCATTCAAGGGGTTGAAGGGGGCGAGCAACTGGCTCTACATGCAGGCTCAGGAAGAGATGATTCACGTTAAGAAGATGTATGAGTACATCGACAGTCAGGGCGCGCAGGTCGTACTTCAGGCAATAGACACTCCGCCGTCGGACTTCGGCTCGCCACTTGAGCTATTCAACTCCGTCCTTGCCCACGAGCAAAAGGTAACGGGCCTGATAAACGACCTTATGACACTTGCCGTAGCCGAATCTGACCACGCCACACAGACCTTCCTTCAGTGGTTTATCACAGAGCAGGTCGAGGAAGAACAAAGCGTCGGTGAGATAATAGATAGAATTAAGCTCGCCGGAGAGACCGGCGCGGGACTCTTTATGATTGACAACGAATTGGGGGCAAGGGTTTTGGCGGCTCCGGTAGAATAGCGGCTTTGATAATTGCCCGCCTTCTTTGTTACGCTTCAAGATCAGTCGCTCGACGCACATAAAAGTGCGACTCGCGTCCTATTTTTCAGATGCCTCGAATACGACCAATTCTCTTTGCCGCGGGTAAGCGGTTATATGAAATATAAAAAAGGCGACCTTTTAAGGTCGTCTCTTTACTATCGGATGGTTATGGATTAACGATTGTGGAGATAAAGTGGTAAGGGTAAGCGTAGCTCATACTATAAGTATGGTTCCTCAAAGCTGACAGTCTTCCATTAGCCGTTTGTATGCGGTTGGAAGGTTTTCAGCTCGATAGTGCTTCTCTAGTTCGAGACATTTACTCAAGTTATCGAGTGTGCCTTTTTGAGGTAACAATTTAGGGTTCTGTTCATATTTTCGTATAAGTGTCCTAGATAAAACTATGATAAATTCCGTTTGATTAAGACAATCACGAAAGCGATCTATTGTTTCCTTGTTCAACCCCTTAGAGATATAAGCATGCGATTCGGTGCGGTCATAAAGCTTGGTAAAGGAATTAATTCTGGTATTTGTAGCATTTAATGCTAGATAAATGACCTCTCCACCAAATTGAACAGTAGTGTTCTTGAGAAGCAATAGATCAAGAGTGTTGCTTACTAAGCTTCCATAATGAAATTTTTTCTCCGTGACATTCTCTCTAAATTTTTTTATTAGTGATAAGTTTTGTTCCATTTCAAAATCTAGAGTCCGTAAACTGGATTTAAAATCCTTTTTATCGACTTTTTTCCTTCTCCAATTTTCTAACTTAAATGCTAAGAATACACTAGCGATGGTAGTTATAATAGGTAAGAAAATAGATACCATTGACCTGCTCCTATAGTTTGTACCAATTTCAGAGTGAATTTTTTCCTAACTATTCAAGTTATAAGCTATCAAGAGAAATATACAATATTCTGGAGAGAATCACAAATATAGATTTCAGGAAGAGATATACGATATGGGCAAATAAGGCGGGTTGTGTGTGCCTTCGGCCCTCAATCTTTACCATACTCATCGAAAGACTCAGGCGTGCCCAAGTATATCTTCGAATCAACATACTTGTGTACGTATAGATCTTCCCGCTCGAATCGCTCGCGTTCTTTAACGGCTTCTATGTTGGGCCACTGCTCAACTCCTATATAATCCCATTCATCGTTTGACCAACTGCAATCGATCATCGACACGGCTTTCATTCCAAGCT
>DAOVKH010000198.1 GCA_030631875.1 Deltaproteobacteria bacterium
ACGAGGGGGCTAAGATATACAGGATAGAGGAGGCTACGCGGCAGTTGATAGCCGAGGGGTTACTTATAAGGAAGGGGCAATCCTTCTACATGACAGAAGAAGGGTTTAAAAAGGTATACGATTAAAGATGCCGAAACGCACAGACATTAAGAAGATACTTCTCATAGGCTCGGGGCCGATAGTCATAGGGCAGGCCTGCGAGTTCGATTACTCCGGCACTCAGGCCTGTAAGGCTCTGCGTGAGGAGGGTTTTCAAGTAATACTCGTTAACTCAAACCCTGCGACCATCATGACAGACCCGGACTTTGCTGACCGCACCTACATCGAACCGATAACCGTCGAGATGGTAACGAAGATTATCGAACGTGAAAGACCCGACGCACTCCTGCCGACTATGGGCGGACAAACGGCTCTGAACTGTGCCGTTGATCTGGCCGAGGCAGGTGTTCTGGATAAATTTAATGTAGAGCTGATAGGCGCAAAGCTTCCGGCTATAAAGAAGGCAGAAGACCGCGAGCTATTCAAGGTCGCCATGAAGAAGATTGGCCTCGACGTACCGGGCAGTATTACGGTAACAACATTCGACGAGGCAATGAAGGCCATAGAAGACTTTAACTACCCCGTCATACTTCGCCCGTCATTTACACTCGGCGGTACGGGCGGCGGCATTGCGTATAATAAAGAAGAGTACGAGAGCTTTGTCCTGACGGGCTTAGACGCAAGTCCGACCAATGAGATACTTATAGAGGAATCCGTCATCGGCTGGAAGGAATTCGAGCTCGAGGTGATGCGCGACACGGCAGATAATGTCGTCATTATTTGTTCGATAGAAAACTTCGACCCAATGGGCGTTCATACGGGCGACTCCATAACGGTCGCTCCGGCGCAGACCTTGACCGACAAAGAGTACCAACTCCTGCGTGACGCTTCCATTAAAATCATACGAGAGATAGGCGTTGATACCGGAGGCAGTAATATTCAATTCTCCATAAACCCGGCCAACGGCAGGGTGTGCATTATAGAGATGAACCCGCGCGTTTCGCGTAGCTCGGCTCTTGCGAGTAAGGCAACGGGCTTCCCTATAGCAAAGATTGCGGCAAAGCTCGCCGTCGGCTACACCTTAGACGAGATCCCTAATGACATTACAAAAGAAACCCCAGCGTCATTCGAGCCGACGATAGATTACGTCGTTACGAAGATACCACGCTTTGCATTTGAGAAGTTTCCAAAGGCCGACTCCACGCTCACCATACAGATGAAGAGTGTCGGTGAGGTGATGAGCATAGGGCGTACATTTAAGGAGTCCTTCCAAAAGGCTCTGCGCTCCCTGGAGGTCGGCGGTGCAGGTGAAGTAGGCGGCGCGGGCTTTGAGTACGTAGTCCAAACAGATAGGAATACGCCTAAATTTATACCTACCGAAGAAGAGCTTTCGCTTATAAAGTCTTCGCTGAAAGTTCCACGCCCTGAGCGGATTTATTATATCCCCGAAGCCCTGAGGGCAGGAATGACGATAGAGGATGTACATGAATTTACAAAGATAGATATGTGGTTCTTATCTCAGATAGAAGAGATAGTAGAGCTTGAGGTACTTATAGCCGAAGAGGCTCTTGCTGGCGACGTAGCCGAAGAGACCTTGACGCGCGCAAAGCAATTCGGTTTTTCAGATGTTATCTTAGGCAAGCTTACAGACTACGGAGTTAAGAAGATAGGTGAGCTTCGTAAGTCCATGTCGATCGCTCCTGTATATAAACGCGTCGATACGTGCGGCGCTGAGTTCGATGCCAACACACCTTACCTTTACTCTACATACGAGCGGCCTTTTTATAATATAAAGGATTCGCGTGCAAGTGCCGAGTGCGAGGCCAATCCGACCGATAAGAAGAAGGTTATGATACTCGGAAGCGGGCCCAATCGTATAGGCCAGGGCATTGAGTTCGACTACTGCTGTGTGCATGCAAGCTACGCACTCGGCGAAGAGGGCTTCGAGTCCATAATGGTTAATTGTAACCCCGAGACGGTCTCTACCGATTATGATACCTCCGACAGGCTTTACTTTGAACCGCTTACATTCGAAGACGTAATGGCGATAGTCGATAAAGAAAAACCCGACGGCGTTATCGTGCAATTAGGCGGGCAAACACCACTTAAGCTTGCCGTTGCCCTTGAGGCCGCAGGTGTAAAGATAATCGGTACGTCTCCCGACTCGATAGATATGGCCGAGGATAGAGAACGCTTCGACGAGCTATTATGTAAGCTCGATATAAAGAAACCCGCAAGTGCGTTAGCACGCAGTGCCGAAGAGGCGATGACGGCGGCAAGTGATTTAGGTTATCCTGTGATGGTCAGGCCATCGTACGTCCTTGGCGGACGCGCAATGGAGATAGTATATGAAGAGTCGCGCCTTAAGGAGTATATGGAGCGTGCCGTCGATGCCTCGCCGGAGCATCCCGTGCTGATAGATTGTTTTCTGGAGGGTGCGCTTGAGGTAGATGTCGATTGCCTGTCGGATGGCGAAGAAGTCGTCGTCGCCGGTATAATGGAGCACATAGAAGAAGCAGGCGTTCACTCGGGCGATTCGGCCTGTTCGATTCCACCGTATTCGTTGAGCGAAGAAATTATAGAAAAGATGAGATCCTACTCAAAGGCTCTGGCAATAGAGCTTAAGGTCATAGGCCTTATGAATGTACAGTATGCCGTTAAGGATAATGAGGTCTATATAATAGAGGTAAATCCGAGGGCTTCGCGCACCGTGCCATTTGTGAGTAAGGCCATCGGAAGGCCTCTTGCCAAGCTTGCTACTAAACTGATGGTTGGTCGTACGCTTAAGGAACTAGACTTTACCGAAGAGGTTCAGCCAAGGCACGTCTCGGTAAAGGAAGCCGTCTTTCCCTTTGTAAAGTTCCCAGGCGTCGACACACTCCTTAGCCCTGAGATGAAGAGCACGGGCGAGGTCATGGGCGTTGACTCGGACTTTGGGCGTGCCTACGCAAAGGCACAGATTGCGGCAGGCAACACCATGCCGCGCGAGGGTACGGTATTCATAAGCGTTAAGGACGGCGATAAGGACGCAGTCATCTCGGTAGG
>DAOVKH010000184.1 GCA_030631875.1 Deltaproteobacteria bacterium
CTTTGACGTAGCATACCTTTAAATCTTCGGTATTTTCTATGAACCCCTTGAGGCTTCTGCGTGGGTCTTTACTACTCAAACGTTCCTTAAGTGGCTCAAGGCAGGTCTTTCTGTAAAAGGCGAATAGTGTCTGCAATTGACCACCGCTTATCGGCACTATTACGTCGTAGTCTTCTTTAAGAAAACCTGCCAGATATTCAATGGCTCGGTTATCTACCATCGGCTGGTCGCAGGCAAGGGCAAATAGCCATTCGTTCTTCATCTCAGCGAGTGCCTGGGCGATGCCAAGGGCCGGGCCTCGGCCGGGTAGGGTGTCGGTTATTAGGCGTGGCGTCGTATTACTTGCTGTGCCGCCAAGTTCGGTCATGTAGCCTTCATCGTGCGCGCTTATCATTATATCAATATCGATATCGTCGAAAGAAGTTTCGACGGCCTCAAATACGTGCCTAAGGAGTGTCTTCCCGTTGAGCTTGGTCTGCGCCTTATCGCGCCCGCCCATTCTCTTAGATTCTCCGCCAACGAGTATTACGCAGGACGTATTTTTTATATTTTGCATCACTTGGAATCTACCCCCAAGGTCTCTTCTATAAAGTCCGCAATATCTGCAATATCGTTTAACCCGAAGCGGGGTAGCTTTGCTATTGAGCCTTCCTCTGCGTCGTCGCACTCTTCTTCCGTAACGTCTGTAATGAGGGCTACAAGGCCGTCTGAGGGCTTAGAGAAGGGTTTCAAAGAGCGTTCCTTGCGTACGACCTCAAGGCGCGGGCACTTTGCCTGATGAAACCCCTCGACGAGTACGATATCCATATCAGTTAAGTACTCTTGGGTCAAGCTCTCAGGGCTTGGGCCATCTTTAGAGTCGGGTGGGGTGGTGACTTTCGTTACGAACTGCATGGCCTCAGGGCCGATGAATATGGTGCTTACGGCACCGGCCTCGCGGTGTCGCCAGCTATCCTTACCCGGAGCATCGACGGGGTGGGGGTGGCAACTATGCTTGATGGTGCCGACCTTAAGGCCTCGCTCGCTCAATTCGGTGATGAGTTTTTCGAGTACCGTAGTCTTACCTGAGCCAGAGAGGCCGACTATTGATATGATGTTTTTTGACATACTATGGATGCTCCGTTACCCATGATTCTCCATCAGGGGTAATCTCTTTCTTCCATATCGGGACGGTCTCTTTGAGCGTATCTATCGTCCACTCGCAGGCCTCGAATGCGGCCTTCCTATGCTCCGATGCCGCTATGATGAGTACGATATTATCCCCGGCGCCGACGGTCGTGACACGATGTACGATGGTCAGGTCTATGATATCGAACTTCTCAAGAGCCGCCTCTCTAAGAGCCTTGAGCGCTTTTAGAGCCATGCCCTTGTACTCTTCAAATTCAATGGACTTTACCTCTGCGTCGCCTGAAAAATCCCGTGCAATGCCCAAGAAAGGAACTATCGCTCCTATGCGCTTGGAGCTATCCTGAAGAAGTTGAACTTCATCTGCCAGAGAAAAATCTTCTGCCTGAATGCGAACTCTATCTGTTCTTGTCATATTGAATTATCTAACCTCCTGAAAATGGCGGCATGACGGCGACTTCGTCGTTGTCATTTATTATAGTATCAAGTGTTGCCTGCGTTTCGTTTACCGCTATTATGAATGGCCCGTCGGGCATATCACTGAAACGCTCCTTGAGTATCGCAATTAAATCCTTCACGGTCGCAGCGGAAGTTATATCGAGTTCAAGTTCTTTTGTCTTGCACTTTGTCGAGAGTATGCCGAAGAAGAGTACCTTTATCAATTTATTAAACCTCCTTGCTTCTTAACCAATGGCCGCTCTTACCGCCACGCTTCTCTATTAACTCTATATTCGTTATCGTCATGCCGCGGTCGATGGCCTTACACATATCGTATATAGTAAGCAGAGCCGTCGAGGCTCCGCTCAGTGCCTCCATCTCCACGCCCGTCTGTCCGACGCACTTGGCCGTAACGGTAACCTCTATCGAGGCTCGGCCGTCAGATTCCGTGCCGTCTTCAAAATCCACCTCAACGCCCGTCAGGGGGAGCGGATGGCACATTGGTATCATGTCGGAGGTGCGCTTCGTAGCCATTACGGCCGATATGTTGGCGACGGTAAGTACGTCGCCTTTCTTGATTTCATTCGAGCGGATGCGCTTGAGTGTATCTTTATTCATGAGTATGGTTCCGCGCGCTACGGCTACGCGTTCGGTAGTGGCCTTCTCCGATACGTCTACCATGCGGGCGCGCCCCGAGTCGCTAAAGTGTGTGAGGTCGTTCGTATTATCTTTGGTCATAATAATCCTTTCTCAGTAAGACATTAAGGGAAGGTCGTTCATCTCGCCCTTTACGGTGGTCTTTATTATATTGCCTGCTTCCATCTCGAATATACGGTCGCCAAGGACGTGCGCTTCGGCCGTATCATGCGTTACGACTATAGTCGGTATCTGCCACTCGCTGTGGAGCTTCTTTAAAAACCCGCGCAAGTGCGGACGGAGTTCTTTGTCGATGGCCGTGAATGGTTCATCAAGTAAGAGTAGTCTCGGCTTCTTTGCAAGCGCGCGTCCGAGTGTTACACGTTGAGCCTCGCCTCCGGAGAGTGAGCTTACATTGCGCCGAAGGAGGTGCGCTACATTTAAGTCCCTGTAGAGCGTGTCGAGCCAACCACTGAGCGTTCTTTCTTCATCCTTATTCAGGGCGAAGGTTACGTTCTCCTCAACCGTCAGCCAAGGGAAGAGTGTGTTCTTCTGGCTAACGTACCCGACCCTGCGAGCTTCGGGCGGCAGTGAAGTATTCTCGTCTAAAAAAATATCGTCTGCTAAACTTATGCGTCCTCTGTCGGCATTCGTTAGGCCTGCGATTATACGAAGTAGCGTTGTTTTGCCCGAACCGTTGGCACCGGTCAATACGATAATCTCTCTCGCAAAGTCAAGGCTTACGTCGAGCGTAAAGTCTTTAAGTTTTTTTGTAATATCAATTTCTATCATATTAGTATGTAGCGCTAAAGTTTGTTGACTTCTTATTCATGTAATATACAACTGCCAATACGGCAAAAGAAAATATGAGAAGAGCCGCCGACATTACGGCCGCCTCTGTGTAGCGAGCCATCTCTACGTTTTCATATATGGCAATGCTCGCTACCTTTGTCTTGCCCGGAATACTTCCGCCGACCATCAGGACGACTCCGAATTCTCCGACCGTATGTGCGAAGGCGAGCATCGCACCCGTTACTAGCCCCTTGCGTGAGGCCGGCAACAAGACCTTAAAGAAACTCTTAATGCGCGTACAGCCAAGCGTGCGTGAGGCCTCGATTAAGCCCTTGTCTACGCTCTCAAATGCGTTCTGTATGGGCTGGAGCGCAAAGGGGAAGCTATATAGAACGCTTGCTATTACAAGGCCCGTAAAAGAAAATGCCATGGTCGTGCCGAAGATATCTGTGTAGATACGCCCCAAGGGCGAGAGGTTACCTATGGCAACGAGTACAAAAAAACCTAAGACCGTTGGCGGCAATACTATCGGCAGGGC
>DAOVKH010000029.1 GCA_030631875.1 Deltaproteobacteria bacterium
CACCATATACATACCATACCGAAGGTCGTGCATCCGTCGATGGTTTCGAGGATAAAGATGCTCTCGCGGATGGATATAGCCGAGAAGCGTCGCCCGCAGGACGGACGCATAAAGACCGAGCACAATGGGAAAGAGATTGAGTTAAGGGTCTCGACGATGCCCACGGCCTTTGGCGAAAAGATAGTCATAAGGATATTCGACCCGCAGATATTATTTCAGGAGCTTAAGGATCTCGGTTTTTACGATAGAGAGTTTGACCTATTTAACTCTTACCTGTCGAAGCACCACGGCATCATACTCGTAACCGGCCCTACCGGAAGCGGTAAGACGACGACCTTGTATTCGGCCTTGAAGCACCTCTCCACCCCTGAGGTTAATATAATAACGGTTGAAGACCCGATAGAGATGATAATGGAGGAATTCAATCAGGTCGGTGTTCAGCATAATATAGGCGTGGACTTTGCCTCTACATTGAGGACGATACTGCGCCAGGATCCTGATATTATAATGATAGGTGAGATTCGCGACACAGAGACGGCAAACCATGCCGTGCAGGCAGCACTTACAGGACATTTGGTTCTCTCGACACTCCATACGAACGATGCGCCGACGGCCGTAACGAGGCTCACAGACTTGGGCGTACCGGAGTTTCTGATTTCAGCTACCGTCCTTGGTGTTATGGCCCAGCGCCTTATGCGTAAGGTCTGCACGCACTGTAAGAAGGAACGCTTCATAAGACCCGAAGAGGTTATATCCTTGGGGCTTCCAAAGAAGAAGTTTACGGTATATTACGGCGAGGGGTGTAGCGAATGCAGAGGCACTGGCTATAAGGGCAGAGACGGTATATTCGAGCTTATGGACGTTTCGCCGAAGATGAAGTCCCTGCTTACGAGGAACAGTCCCCTTGAGGATATCTATAAGTTAGCCGAAGACGAGGGCATGGTGAATTTAAGAAAGAACGCTATAAAGAAGATGATGGAAGGCGTTACTACCTACGAGGAAGTGGTGGCAATAACGGGATGAAGATAACCTCTGCTGAATTTACGATGAGTGCCGTTATGGAGTCGCAGTATCCGAAGGATGGTTTGCCGGAGATTGCGCTTATCGGCAGGAGTAATGTCGGTAAATCGAGCCTCATAAATAAGCTCATAAACAGAAAGAAGCTTGCAAAGACGAGTTCGACACCCGGCAAGACGCGCACCATTAACTTCTATAAGATTAATAACAGCTTCTACTTTGTAGACCTTCCGGGTTACGGCTACGCCAAGGTGCCTTTGAGGGAGCGTAAGGAATGGCAACGCTTTATAGAGGAGTACTTTGAGACGAGGCGAACGCTCAAAGGGGCATTTATTGTATTGGATATTCGTCGCGATCCGACCGAGAACGAGCAGATGATATACGATTGGCTTGAAAGATTGGAGTTGCCGGCCGTAACGGTGCTTACCAAGGCCGATAAGTTTTCTAAGACCAAGGCCGCCGCGCGCGCAAAAGAGATAGAGAACTCTCTCGACAGGGGCGAGGTTACGGTATTTTCCGCTATGAGCGCAGAGGGCAAGAACGAGCTCTTAAAGTTTACGACCTCTCTTACGATAGATGAAAAAATGGTAGGTGAAAAAGAGTAATCCTATGGACACGGTACTTAAGTTTGTATTATACTTGACAAACCGGATGAATAATCAGATTCTTCAATAAGACGGCGAGGTCTCTTATTAATTAAGAGTCAAAGACGAGGAAGTATTAAGGGATATGAATAACAAGATAAAATTAACGATGATAGCCGTAACGATTACTGCTCTATCTTACGGATGTGCTACAGTGCCCGTAGCCGAGCGTCCACTCGTTGAGAAGAACTTCGAGTTGGTGGAGCTTAAGCAATCTCTGGCAGAGACCAACATGATGGTAGAAGAGCTTAATAACAAATTCATGCTCTTGCAGGAGAGGGTCTCCGAGGGCGAGAGGGCAAGGCTTCCGATAAAGAGTAAGAAGCTCAGGGTCTTTGAGCCAGAAGACCTGAAGGTCGTAAAGCTTGTAGACGACGAGGCCGAAGCCGAAGTGTCGCCACCAAAGAAGATAGTCCTCGGCAACAAAGATCTTTATTCGGCTACTCAGGACGATTCCGCCGGTCTATATGAAGAAGAGATAGCCGAGGATATATACCTCTCAGGTCAGGACTACTTCTTTAGCGGAGATTATGAGTTGGCGCGTAGCGAGTTTGAAAGGCTCGTATCTAAGTTTCCAGAACACCCGCTATCGGATAACGCCCTTTACTGGGCCGGTGAGTCATACTACTCAAGGCAGGACTATGAATCGGCACTAACCTTCTTTGAGAGAGTAGTAAAGGATTATCCAAGAGAGAATAAGGCACCGGACGCTATGCTGAAGATAAGCCTCTGCGAGACCGAGCTTGGAAGGGCAGAAGATGCCGAAAAGAGATTAAGAGAACTGATACTTAAGTACCCTCATTCGCCTGCTTCACTTAAGGCATCGAAGAGGCTTAAAAGTAACTCTCAAAACTAAGTAAGGTAAAACTAACCAAGGGAAGGCTCTCATGAAAAAAAACCTATATTTATTTATGGCCGCTGTAGGTGTTGCCGCATTACTTCTTGCATCGCTTCTATCGGTGGATAGCTCATATGCGCGGGGAGCAGACGACGAAGTTAAGTACCATACGGTCGTACGCGGCGACACACTCTGGGATATAGCAGATGCTTACTTAAAAGATCCCATGAGGTGGCCGAGCATATGGAAGAAGAACCCGCAGATAGAAAACCCGCATCTGATATATCCGGGCGATATAGTTAAGTTCACTAAAAACTCTGTAGAGGTAGTAAGGAACGGTAAGACCGTTGCTGTACTTAAGCCCGATGAAGAAGAATTCGAAGAGTTCGAGTATGAAGATTATGAAGAAGAGTATGAAGAGTATGGCGTGGATGATGAGATGTTAGATGACGGAGGCTCTGAAGGAACGAACTTTGAAGAGGAAGGGCCAAAGGTATTTAAGATCTCCGGCACGATGAAGGACGGCTTCATAACAAAAGACGAGCTTGAGGTGAGCGGCATTGTACTTAGGGCAAAGAACGACAGGGTTCTTCTTGCCGTAGGCGATGAGATGTTTGTATCCTTTAAGAGGAGAACAGATGTAATTGAGGGAGATCGCTTCTCTGTATTTAGAGAAGGCCGTGAGATACGTCGCGACGACGAGCTCAGCACACTCATAGGGCGTATAGTAGAGATTGTCGGAACAGTGGAGATAACCAATACAGAAGGTAAGGTCATCGAAGCCAAGGTCGTTACCTCTTATCAGGAGATAGAGAAAGACCTCTTGCTTACCGACTATATAGAGCAGGTAAGAGAGGTGGATATAGTCAAAGCCGATAAGGTATCGAAGGCTCTTATTGTCGGCGCCGACAGTGATGTTAAAGAGATTGGTCAGAGTAACTTTATATACCTCAATGAAGGCCAAAATGTCGGCTTTGAAGTCGGCAATATTCTTGAGATATCAAGGCCGCGTAAAGAGACGAGAGATCCGATGATAAAGAAGAAGACTATGGTTGAGTTTCCAAATGAGGTTATAGGCAGGGCAATCTTACTGCGTGTTACCGAGACCGCCTCTATGGCCTTTATCTTTGAGAGTCTTATTGCAGTTAGGAATGGAGACGTGGTTACGGCCGGACCTGAGATTATCTACGAGTAGGTTAGTCTTTATAATAGATACTTTACTTAACGGGGACGGCACTGATGGCAAGGCCGTCCCCGATTTATTTAATCCTTTAATTTGCGGCTTATATGGATAGAGATAAACTTAAATACTACTTGGCACTTTATCGTATAAGGGGGCTGAGTCCTGAGCGGTTGCGCGAGGCTATAAGAGCGGCTAAGGGTGCGAGATCTCTCTTTACAGAGAGCAGTGCCGACTATAAGGATATATACGCCAAGGCTCGAAGCTTCTCCGATTGGTCGTGGGTGGATAGAGAACTTGATAGAGCAGAAGAAGATGGCGTAGAGCTTGTTACAATAGAGGACGCTGCCTATCCTTCGAGCCTGCGAGAGATATTTACCCCACCGCTCGTACTATATACAAAAGGTGCTACCAAGGATTTTTTCTCTAAGGCATTGGCACACGTCGCTATAATAGGTACGCGAAAGGCCACGCCATTTGCCCTTGCCATGGCGGAAAATATAGCCGAAGACCTTACAAGAGCCGGAGTCGTAGTCGTAAGCGGGCTGGCCAGAGGGTGCGATTCTGCCGCACACAGAGGGGCGCTCAAGGCAACAGGAGAGACCATAGCCGTACTTGGATGCGGTATAGATATAATATATCCGAAAGAAAATAAAGATATCTATAGAGATATAGCCGATAGGGGGGTGCTTGTAAGCGAGTTTCCCTTCGGCACGCCCCCCATGGCACAGAACTTTCCAATAAGAAACCGCATAGTAAGCGGGCTGTCTTCGGGGGTCTTAGTAATAGAAGCACCATTTAAGAGTGGTGCTATGATGACGGCACGCATGGCCTTGGATGGCGGACGTGAAGTAATGGCTATGCCGGGCCAGCCGGGCGCAAAGACCACCGGTGGCAGTAATAGCCTCTTAAAGGACGGTGCTACTCTTATTGAGAGTGCCGATGACGTACTGGAAGCCCTCTCCGTAACGCCGGGTGTGAATATAGAGTTGCCCTTTACTACACCTGTCGGCGCGCCTTCGGCCAATAGACGTAAGGCGAGTAGAGGTGTTTCTGTGCAGAGGTCTTTAGATGATGAAGAAAAAAAGATTCTTGATATACTTGACGCGGGCCCCCTACATATAGATAATATAACGCAGGAGGCCGGTATGACGGTCTCAACGGTATTGACTTCACTATTAACGCTTGAGCTTGACGGCGTGGTGGAACAACTACCCGGTAAGGTCTTCTTTAAAAGGCCTTAATCAAATATAAGAATATTTAAAGAGAGAGAATAAAATGGGAAAATCACTTGTAATAGTCGAGTCGCCGGCAAAGGCGAAGACTATAAATAAATATCTCGGAAGAGGCTTTAAGGTCTTGGCCTCTGTTGGTCATATCAGGGACTTGCCCAAGAGTAAGCTCGGCGTTGACGTGGAGAACGGATTCGAGCCGATATACGAGACCATTCGCGGAAAGGCCAAGGTAATAACCGAGCTTAAGAAGGCCTGTAAGGATGTCGATGATATATACTTAGCCCCTGACCCCGATCGCGAGGGTGAAGCCATAGCGTGGCACATTAAAGAAGCCCTTACTACAAAGACAAAGCCCAAGAAGTTTCACCGCGTACTCTTTAACGAGATAACGAAGAGTGCCATAAGTGAGGCCCTTAAGAACCCGACGACCATCGATATGAATAAGGTCGAGGCTCAGCAGGCTCGAAGGGTGCTCGACCGTTTGGTGGGTTATCAGGTTAGCCCCATACTCTGGGATAAGGTTCGTAGGGGTTTGAGTGCCGGACGTGTACAATCCGTAGCCGTGCGCCTTATATGTGAGCGGGAGGAAAGTGTCCTTGCCTTTAACCCGAAGGAGTATTGGTCGATAACGGCGGAGTTCGGTAAGTTCTCGGCAAAGCTTGCGAAGAAGAATAATAAGAAGTTTGAGCTCAATGACGAAAAAGAGACAAAGTCCGTACTGAAAGAGCTTAAGGGCGCGGACTTTACTGTAACGACCGTTACGAAGAAAGAGCGTAAGCGCAACCCTCTTCCGCCATTCATAACGAGTAAGATGCAGCAGGAGGCCGCGCGTAAACTTTCTTTTTCGGCCAAGAAGACGATGATGTTTGCTCAGCAGTTATACGAGGGTGTAGAGCTTGGCGTCGAAGGCTCGGTCGGTTTGATTACATATATGAGAACCGATTCGCCGCGCGTAGCCGACGAGGCCATAGCAAGCGTGCGTGAGTATATAGGTACAAAGTACGGAGCCGATTATCTGCCCGACAAGCCTAATTTTTATAAGAGCAAGAAGCGTGCTCAGGAGGGCCATGAGGCCATACGTCCGACGAACCTCATATATACGCCCGAAGTGGTCAAGGAGTTTTTATCCAAAGACCAGTGGAGGTTATATGACTTAATCTGGAAACGTTTTGTTGCCTCACAGATGCGTCCGGCCATACTCGATCAAACGGGGGTATCTATAAAGGCCGCGGACTATACCTTTCAGGCCTCAGGCTCTATAGTAAAGTTTCAGGGCTTTACGGCGATATACGAAGAAGGTCAGGATGACGTTGAAGGCGGCGCAGACGGGAAGGATAAGATTCTGCCGCCTATAGAAGAAGGTGAGAACTTAAAGCCAAAGAAGATGACGGAGCTTCAGCACTTTACCCAGCCTCCGCCGAGGTTCACAGAGGCCACACTCGTAAAGACGCTCGAAGAGTTGGGCATAGGTCGCCCGTCAACGTATGCCGCCATCATATCGACTGTGCAGGATAGAGAGTACGTCATAAAGGACGAGCGTCGTCTTAAGCCCACAGAGCTTGGCACATTAATAAACGGGCTTCTCATAAAGAGCTTCTCAAAGATACTCGATACGGACTTTACGGCAAAGCTCGAAGACGAATTAGACCAGATAGAAGAAGGCACACTTAAGTGGACGGCCGTTATGCAAGAATTCTACGGCCCCTTTAAAGAAGACTTAGAGCGCGCCAAGACCGAGATGAAGAGCGTTAAGGGTGATACGGTAGATACCGAGCTTAAGTGCGATAAGTGCGGCTCGGCCATGGTGATAAAGTGGGGCAGGCGCGGTAAGTTTTTGGCCTGCGTGGGATACCCTGACTGTAAGAGTACGAGTGACTTTAGAGAGACCGAAGACGGCTCCATCGAGGCCGTAGATAATACAGAGACGGTCGATGCGTTATGCCCGAAGTGCGAAGGGCCGATGACCGTCAAGAGCGGGCGTTTCGGAAGATTCCTGGCATGCACGGCCTACCCGGATTGCAAGGGGACGCGTCCGTATTCACTCGGCATAGCTTGCGGCGAAGAGGGTTGCGACGGGGAGTTGACCGAGAGGCGGACGAAGAAAGGGCGCGTTTTTTACGGATGCTCAAAGTACCCCGACTGTAAATACGCTACATGGACACTGCCTAAAAAAGATTGACAGTATAGATACCCTGAAAATTGTGCTATAATTAATTTATTATAAGAATTTAAGTTGTTAGCCGTTAAGTGAGGGGTCATCATGATAACGAGTAATACAAAGAATATACTACTGGCCGACGATTCGGTATTCTTTCGTGTAAAGCTTAGTGATATACTCAGCGAGGCCGGCCATAGGGCTCACTTTGCCTCTGACGGCGAAGAGGTCATAAACTATATAAAGAGAAGCCGCGATAAGATAGACCTTCTCATCCTCGACCTCCAGATGCCCAGAGCCGACGGCTTCGACGTACTTGAGTGGTTAAAGCAAGACGGTAATAAAGACGATATGCCGGTCTTGGTCATAACCGGTGCCTATGAGCCTGAAGAGGTTGCCCTTAAGTTAAAGAAGTACGGCGTAAGCGGGCTTATGACAAAGGGGTTTTCGGCAGAGCAGGCTCTCTACAATATAAACAAGATTCTCTTTGCCGATGAAGCCGTGAGCCTTGATGACCGCGCCCCCATCTCCATACCGGTGGACTTTGATATGAACGGTCTTCTACATACCGGCTTTACCCTCAACATCAGCCACACCGGATTATTCCTCCATACCATAAAAGAGATTAAGGCAGGCTCAAAGCTTAAGATCAGGTTTTCTTTGCCTGAGATAGACCGTGTATTCAGCCTTAAGGGCACCGTCATATGGACGACCCCTCAGGGAAAGTCCGGCGGTTACTTCGAAGGTGCCGGTATTACATTCACCTCGACGACCAAAGAAGAAGAAGGTCTATTGAAGGATTACGTCAAGAGTTCATTGGAGTCGCTAAAGAATAACTCCTTTTGAGAGTCCTTAAAGCCTCCCTCGCAGCTCCAAACCAAGTAGGATCATTATTTAAACCCCTCTCACATTTATCGTTGATACTTGCCTAACTTATTGTTATACTTGGATAAAGTTTCAAGTTGTAACTCCAAAGGACTTTATCTGTGATAACGACAAATACCAAAAAGATATTGCTTGCCGACGACTCGGTCTTCTTCAGGACAAAGATGAGGGATGTACTCGTCGACGCAGGGCATCTCGTAACGCTCGTCGAGGACGGCCAAAAGGTCGTAGAGAAGATTACCGAAGAGGGGGCTGAAGCCTTTGATCTAATGATACTCGATCTTGAGATGCCGGAGCTTGACGGCTTTGGTGTTGTGGAGTGGATGAGCGAGAATGACCATATTGGTAGATTCCCTATACTTATAGCAACGGGCGTTTATAAAGAGAGCGAGGCCATGACACGCCTTAAAGGGCACGGTGTTAATCGCTTTATAACGAAGGAAGCCCCGCCCGAAGAGATAGTCTTTATTGTAAATAAGATTCTATTTCCGACCGAGACATTTGAACGTGTAGACGACCGCACCCCAATCGAGATAGCCACAACCTTTACCTTAGATGGTGAGTTGAAGGGTGGGGTTATACTCAATATGAGTGTGTCCGGGTTATTCTTGAAGACTACCGCTAAGCTTCCGGAGGGCATGATAATAGAGTTTGATTTTTCTCTGCCCGACGTTGAAAAGAAGGTGGAGATAGTCGGCGTAGTTAAGCGTGTGACCAAAGAGAGTGCTAAGGATAATCGTTTCGGCGGTGTGGGCATACAATTTACAAAGCTGTCGCCTATGGATAAGAGAGCCGTAGAGGTATTCGTTGCCTCGAGGCTTAAGGATATACGCCGTCCGAAGGCCAGCGACAGGAAGTACTAATCGGTTTTGTTAGTGCCCTTCCTTGAAATATCACTTCTATATATTGATATGAGCGCTATTACAACACCTACCGTTATCGCCGAGTCGGCGACGTTGAAGGCCGGCCAGTGGCGACCCATCACGTAAAAATCCAGAAAGTCCACGACGTTTCCAAACCTTATGCGATCTATCAAATTCCCCGCGGCTCCGCCTGCTATAAGGTAGAGTGCGAAGTTCATTATGCGGTCTGTGGAACTTCTAAGGAGGAAGATTATAACAACGATGGCAATGACCGATACGCCGACCAAGAAGACTATGCGCAGGTTACCGCCCGAAGCGAATAATCCAAAGGCCGCACCGGGGTTTCTGTAACTTACGATATTAAAGAAGCCGCCGATTATTTCTATTACTTCACCTGGGTATAGACGACTCAGGATCATGGCCTTTGTCACCTGATCTAATGTGCCTATGATGGCTATGGCCAGAAGCAACGGCCACGGACGCCTTAGCTCAAAGCCTCTACGCATCTTTTGCATACGGTCGGGTGCTCCTTATCTTCTCCAACGCTTTTGCTTATGTGCCAACACCTCTCGCACTTAGCGGCATTGGCCTTTGTTACGACGACACTTAGCCCTTCGAGTTCTTCGCTCACAAAGACGTCACCTTCATTTAATGTATCGACCATAGTGACCTCTGATACTATCAGTATTTCTTTTAAGGTAGAGGTCTCTTCTTCGATGAGCTTCTTCGAGTCTCCCGTAAAGGTGAACTCTACTTTTGCGTCCAGCGAGTGCCCTATGCGCTTATCGCGCCTTGCGCCTTCGATGGCCTTTGATAGCTCACTCTTTACTGATAATATGGTCTCCCACTTTTCTGCGAGCTTTGCGTCTTGCCACTCTTTGTGAATCTTAGGGAATTCCGATAGGTGTACGCTCTCTGCTTTATTAGCGGAGGGCATGAACTGCCATGCCTCGTCGGTAGTAAAGACGAGTATCGGAGCAAGTAATCTTAAGAGTGTATCTAATATATGGTGTATTGTCGTCTGTGCCGCGCGTCGGACCTTTGAGTTGGGCTTTGCCGTGTAGAGGCAATCCTTTAGAATGTCCAAGTAAAAGGCACTGAGATCGACGGCGCAGAAGTTATGGACGCTGTGGTATATGGCGTGAAACTCAAAGTCGTCGTATGCCTTTTCGACCTTATTCGTCAAGAGTGAAAGTCTGTGGAGTGTTAGCCTGTCGAGTTCGGTCAGTTCCGAGTAGTCAACACTATCGGTATCAGGGTTAAAGTCCGAGATGTTGCCGAGTATGAAACGTATGGTATTGCGTATGCGGCGATAGGCCTCTGAGATACGTTTGATTATTTCATCTGATATGCGCATCTCGTCGCGGTAATCTTCGCTCGCCACCCATAGGCGAAGAACCTCTACACCGTACTTTTCTATTATAAGGTTCGGCGCTATGACATTGCCGAGCGATTTACTCATCTTTCTGCCCTTGCCGTCTACGACAAAGCCGTGCGTTAGGACACTCTTAAATGGAGCTGTGTCGCGCGTGCCGACCGACGTTAGAAGGGCGGATTGAAACCACCCTCGGTGCTGGTCGCTTCCCTCTAAGTATAGCTCTGCTTTGTCGTTTAGATAGTCGCGCTCTTCAAGGACGGCGGCGAAGCTTACGCCAGAGTCGAACCATACGTCCAAGATATCCTCTTCTTTTGTAAGGTCGTCTTTGCCGCACCGCGGGCATTTAATGCCCTTTGGCAAGAGCTCGGATAATTCTTCTGTAAACCATATATCGGCACCGTCTTCTTTAAAGCGTTTGACGAGGTGCGCTATGAGTGATTCGTCGAGAAAGCTCTCTTCACAGGGCGTACACTTGAGTGCTGGAATAGGCACACCCCAGGCGCGTTGTCGTGAAAGACACCAATCAGGACGTCCCGAGACCATGGAGGTGATGCGCCCTTTACCCCAATCGGGTATCCAGTTAACATTATCTATTACTTCAAGGGCCTTCTTTCTCAAATGCCCCACTTCCATGGAGATGAACCACTGCGCCGTTGCCCTGAATATCACAGGCCTCTTACAGCGCCAGCAGTGCGGGTATGAGTGCGTTAAGTCGCTCTCGCCAAGGAGCGAGTCTCTCTCTCTCAGCAGTTCTATTATCGAGGAGTTTGCCTTGAAGACGAATTGCCCTTCGCACTCAGGGAAGTCTTTTGTGAACTTGCCGAAGTCGTTGACAGGTGCGTAGACCTCTAAGCCGTGTTTTTTACCGAGTATGTAATCGTCGTGGCCGTGGCCCGGAGCGATGTGTACGCAACCCGTTCCTGCCTCGGTCGTTACGAAATCTCCGAGTAGGACCGGGACTCTTCTATCTATAAAGGGATGAGCAAGCTCTATGCCTTCAAGTTCGCTACCCAGATAGGTCTTGGCATCTATCTCATAATCACTTTCGCTAAAATTAAAACTCTCCATGCAGTTAGCGAGGAGTTCTTTATTTATGATAAGTTCTCCTGCAGGCGTACTTACCTTGCAGTAGGTGAGTCTCGGATTTACGGCGACTGCCATATTCGCGGGAAGCGTCCAAGGGGTCGTCGTCCATATTACGAAGAACGTTCCCTTATCTGAACCGACCTCAAGGTTCTTCTTTGCGTCTACGACCTTGAACTTTGCGAATACCGTCGGAGATGTCTTATCGGCGTGCTCGACCTCTGCCTCGGCCAGAGCCGTTCTGCATGAAGCACACCAGTGGATGGGTTTCTTATCTCTATAGATAAGCCCCTTTTCCTGAAACCTTCCAAGCTCGCGCATGATGGCGGATTGGTACGAGTAGTTCATCGTCAGGTAAGGCTCATCCCATCGGCCGAATATGCCTAAGCGTTTGAATTCTTCACGCTGAATATCTACATACTTTTTGGCGTACGTACGGCACTTCTCGCGCACCTCGCCCTTTGTGGCCGTTAGTTTGTCTTTACCGAGTTCCTTCTCTACCTGTA
>DAOVKH010000134.1 GCA_030631875.1 Deltaproteobacteria bacterium
ATAGCCCTGCACGGTCGTGGCGGCGAGGATGGTACTATTCAAGGCCTCTTAGAGGTAATGGAGATTCCTTATACAGGCTCAGGTGTTAAGGCAAGTGCCATTGCGATGGATAAGGTCGCAACCAAGATGATCTTTCTTCACTGTGATGTGCCGACCCCCGACTTTAGAGTTGTAACGGACAAGGTTACCACTAAGCCTCCTATGGACTTGCCGGTAATGGTTAAGCCCGCTTCTCAAGGCTCTACCATAGGCATTGCTTTTGTAGAAAAGGAGAGTGAATATAAGGCGGCATTGGTCAATGCCTATAAGTACGATGATAGAGTGCTCGTTGAAAGATTCATAAAGGGAAGAGAACTGACGGTCTCTATTATAGGAGATACGATATATCCGACGGTAGAGATAATTCCGAAGGGTAATATATACGACTTTAAGGCCAAGTACGTCAAGGGTGAGACTGAGTTTAAGGCACCGGCCGTACTCGACGATAAGACTGAGCGTAGAGTCTCGGAGGCCGCCCGTATGGCCTACGATTGCATAGACGCAAGAGGTGGCGCGCGCGTGGATATCGTAATAAACAAAGAAGGCGAACCGTTCGTATTGGAAGTAAATACTATTCCCGGAATGACCGATTTGAGTTTGTTCCCCATGGCCGCCGCTACTCGTGGTGTAGGTTACGGAGCCGTAGTCGAAGAGCTACTCTTTGAAGCTAAGCTTAAGGGTCTTTGAAATGAAGTTATTTGGCAGAGGTAAGAAAGGTGTGAAGGCTAAGAAGAGACGCTCCAATACGAGAGGGAAGAGACCTTCACTCTCAAGGACAAAGGCTCTCTTTTGGCCGACCATAAAGATAGCCTTTACCGTTGTTGTCGTATCGGCGCTGACATTTGGAGGCTGGAGGTTGTACCTGGAGGTTACTTCGACGACGCGCCTTGAGGTAAGTGTTATCGAGATAGAGGGTGGCAGTACGGTTTTATATAAAGATGTGCTGGGGCTTTCCGGTATAGAGCGAGGGATAAATATATTAAAGATAGACGTCAAGGCCGCAGAGGTGCTCATAAAGACGCACCCCTTTATAGAGGACGTGGTTGTTAAGCGTGTACTGCCAGATACCATAAGGATTGAGTTAACTGAGCGAGTACCCGTAGCGTTAGTGAGTACGGACAGATTATATGCGATGGACGTGAACGGGGTCTTATTTAAAGAGTATTCATTTGCCGATGGCCTTGATCTGCCTGTAATTACAGGCCCTGATAAAGGCGGCGACGAGTGGGTCGAAGAGATTAAGCCCAAGGTGCTTGAGTTGCTCACGATACTTGATGAAGGCACAACGCGGCTTAAGCTCACTGAACTCTCTGAGATACACGGAGATCCATACTATGGTCTTACTCTTGTGACACTTAACGATGGTGTGAAGATTGACATAGGTAATGAAGATTTTAGAGAGAAGCTCGCGAGGCTCGATAAGGTATTGGAGATAAGAAAAGGGCTCTCGTCGGGTATAGAGTCGATATATTTAAATAGTGACAGAGGTGTTGTCGTTCGTTCAATGCCAAGTTCTCTTAAGGGCGAAAGGGGGGTTTCATAGATGGCCAAGAAAGATAACATAGTCGTTGGGCTCGATATAGGTACTACAAAGATATGCGTTATAGTCGCGGAGATTACTGACGAGGGTGTTGAGATAATAGGAATAGGCACGCACCCTTCTAAGGGACTCAGAAAAGGTGTCGTCGTAAATATAGAGAGTACCGTTGAAGCCACAAAGAAGGCCGTTGAGGAGGCCGAACTAATGGCCGGATGCGATATAAATGTTGTTTACGCCGGAATTTCGGGCGGTCATATCAGAGCCTTCAACAGCCACGGTGTCATAGCCGTCAAGGAGGGTGAAGTCTCTAAGACCGATATGGAGCGTGCCATAGAGGCCGCACAGGCCGTTGCCATACCCACCGACAGAGAGGTGATACACGTTATACCGCAGGAGTACATCATAGACGACCAAGGCGGCATACAAGAACCCCTGGGCATGAACGGCATAAGACTTGAGGTTAAGGTGCACGTCGTAACGGCCGGTGTCAGCTCCGCACAGAATATAGTGAAGTGTGCGAATAAGGCAGGCCTTGATGTGGCCGACATTGCACTTCAGCAACTGGCTTCGAGCGAGGCCGTCTTGAGTGCCGATGAGCGAGAGCTTGGCGTGGCACTCATAGATATAGGCGGCGGAACTACAGACATAGCAATCTTTCAGGGAGGCACTATTAAGTATACGACGGTAATCTCCCTTGGTGGTTCCCAGGTAACGGGGGATATTTCGGTGGGTCTAAGAACCCCGTCTTCTGAGGCCGAGAAGATTAAGAAGAAGCACGGATGCGCGATAGTCTCGATGGTAGACGGAGCCGAGATGATAGACGTACCAAGTGTCGGCGGCCATAAGCAAAGAAGTGTTTCGCGCGAGGTCTTATCCGAGATAATAGAGCCGAGGGTGGCCGAGCTCTTTGAGCTTGCCCGTTATGAAATGATAAAGTCCGGCTACGACGGTGTAATAACATCCGGCATAGTCCTGACAGGCGGAACGGCCTCCATGGAGGGGGTAGCCGAACTGGCTGAGCAGATATTTAATCTTCCGGTAAGGGTCGGTATGCCCACCGGAATAAAGGGGCTTGTAGATGTTGTGAGTAGTCCCATGTACTCAACTGCCGTTGGACTCGTTAAGTACGGAGTTCAGCACGCAACGGAGACTCAATTCAAACGTGGAGGGGAGAATGTCTTTAATAAGATGCTTCAGAATATGAGGGGTTGGGCTAAAGATTTTTTCTGATATATAAAAATGGCGCTGGCAGATTTAACTTAAATTTAAACGGGGTAATATAAAAAAGGAGGTTAGTCAAATGGTATTCGAAATGATAGACAGCTTCAACAGGTGTGCGAGCATAAAGGTTATAGGCGTTGGCGGTTGCGGCGGTAATGCCGTAGATACGATGATAACGCTCGGCATGGACGGCGTGGAGTTTATCGCCACTAACACGGACAGTCAGGCACTCAATAACTCAATGGCCGATATTAAGGTACAGTTAGGCGCTGAGTTGACGAAAGGCCTTGGCGCTGGAGCTAACCCGGAGGTAGGCAGGGAGGCGGCCATCGAAAGCAGGGACGCACTGCGTGAAGTTTGCTCCAATACGGATATGATATTCATAACGGCAGGCATGGGCGGCGGTACGGGTACAGGCGGAGCACCGGTCGTAGCCGAGATTGCAAAGGAGTGCGGGGCACTCGTCGTAGCCGTAGTTACAAAGCCATTTACATTCGAGGGCGGACGCAAGGGCAAGCAAGCCGATGACGGCTTAAATGCCCTTAAGGATGTAGTCGATACCGTAATAACGATACCGAACCAGAGGCTCTTATCTGTGGCGAGCAGAAACACCTCGCTAACCGATGCCTTTAAGAGAGCCGACGAGGTGCTCTATCAGGCAGTTAAGGGCATAAGCGATGTCATAACGGTACCGGGGCTTGTTAATGTAGACTTTGCCGACGTTAAGACGATAATGAACGAGACGGGCCAAGCCCTTATGGGAAGTGGTATGGGTTCGGGCGAAAACCGTGGTGCCGATGCTGCACGCATGGCCATATCAAGCCCGCTCTTGGAGGATATCTCCATAAAGGGTGCAAAAGGGTTACTCATAAACGTAACCGGTTCTTCGGACCTGACCCTAAACGACATGAACGATGCATCTATGCTCGTACATGAAGAGGCTCATCCTGAGGCGAGCATAATTATCGGTGCTGTCATAGACGAGATGATGGGCGATGAGGTAAGGGTTACCGTCATTGCGACGGGCTTTGGCGACGCAGAGGCAGAGCTGGTACCTTTAGAGGAAGCATCTGTAGCGGCGACCGTCATGGCCACGGCAGTTGGCCAGAGTACGGCCATACCGACCATAGGCAGAGCCAATGGCGCAGGCTCCACAGAGATAATAGGCAGAAGCGAAGTTGAACGCGCCCTTAAGTTCGGCGGCGTACATACGAGTGACGAAGATATCTACGATACGCCGACCTTTCTAAGAAAGCAGGCCGACTAAGTAGAGATTTCTTAGTATCTTTGTTCATAGAGGCCATACCTTTAATCCGTGGGGTATGGCATAGGGAAGTCCTTTGTAGTATATAGAGGACTTTTCTTGCGTTATAATACTTGACAAAAATAATAAGGTATATTAAATTATAGATATCTGCCCTCGTTGGCGGTCTATTAAGCGGCATTGTCTATGTGAGGTAATTGTTAACCAATGAGCTACGTCAAAGAAGGTAAATTGTGAGATTAACTACAAAGGGACAATACGCCGTTAGGGCAATAGTCGTGCTGGCAACGCACAATGACGGTAATCCCGTGGCTCTAAAGGAGATATCCAGTGAAGAAGGTATCTCTCTGCCATACTTGGAGCAGCTCTTTGTGAAGCTCCGTAAGGGTGAACTCGTAAGGAGTGTGAGAGGGCCCGGCGGAGGGTATGTATTAGCCAAAGATCCTGCCGCCATAAGCGTTGGCGAGATAATAGCCGTAGTCGAAGAGCCGCTAAATCCTGTGGCCTGCCTCGATGAAGGCTCTGATTGCGATAGGAGTGAGACCTGCATAACGCAGAAGGTTTGGAAAGGCCTTGGCGACAGGATAAAAGAATTTTTAAACTCCATTACCATAGAAGACCTGAGGGCTGAGGCCAGCTCTCTTAAGAGTGTTGAAGAAGCAACCAAGTGTATTGTTTAGTTCTTTGATTATATATAGGGAGGAAGTTGAATTTGAAGAAGATATACTGTGATCATAACGCCACGACTCCGATTCATCCTGAGGTATTGGATGTAATGGGGCTTTATCTTAAGGAAGAGTGGGGCAATCCGTCGAGCATTCA
>DAOVKH010000078.1 GCA_030631875.1 Deltaproteobacteria bacterium
AACCAGCGGAGGCTCAGCCTTTACTTCTTGAGCCACGCCATCGCCAATAGGGGCATTGCCCGTGGGGCCACTGCCTGTAGAGCCGCCGCTCGTAAGGCCACTACCTTTAAGCTTAAGGGCAGTGCGTATGCGCTCAAGGGAATCCTCTATCGTCTCATCTATCTCGACCATCTCGGTCGTATCGGAATTAAAGACTAAATCTTCTAAAAAATCTCTCGAACGAACGAGTATATTGAGAGCATCTTCGCTTATCGTCTCCTTCTTACGGCGTAGGTCGCCAAGAAGACTCTCATAGTGGTGTGAAAACGTATTTACATTGGGTTGGCCCACATAGGCCGACGAACCCTTTACCGAATGTATGGCACGGAAGAGCGCGTTGACCTCTTCTATATCAGAAGGATCGGCCTGAAGACGACCGAGTATATCATCGGCACGGTCGAGTATCTCTCTGGCCTCCTCCTTAAAGTCCTCTATAGAGTATCCATACAGGTCCTCAGACACTATACGCTCCTCCCGACTTCCATCAGGATGTTCTTACCCATAGCACCGAGTGGAATTATGCGCGCCACACCCGTGCTGGCGACATTTTCGGGCTTAATGGGGTTTAACGATGAATACGAATCCTGAGCAAAGACATTTGCGTCGCACTTTACAAGTTCTAAGAAACCAACCTTACCATCGCCGCCGTCGCCGGCCAGTACAACGCCGACACGCTTATCAAAGCCCTTGCACTTAATGGCGCTGAATAACATATTATCCAAGGGCTTAAAGTCCGGCGGAACAACACCCTCGACCTTCATCGCCACGACCTTAAAGGCTGTATGCAATTTATCATCTACCTTGGTTACACCAAATTGTATATCCTTGTCGCCGGAGGCGATGTAAACGCACCCGCGCTTTAGGAGTGCAGGCTTATCGGCCGTCAAGACCTTTATCTTACTGTGTTTATCCAAGAACTCAACGAAACTTCTGGCGTGCTCTATGGAATGAAGATCGTCTATTATGACGAACATAGCCGCGTCCATATCGTCTTCGAGTTGCGGAATCAACTGCATGAGCGATGTTAAACCGCCGACCATCGATGCTCCGACACAGACTATCTTCCTTGCTCCGACATTTCCGTCTACATTCTTCTCGGCCGCATCTATAGTCTTTATACGTCGGGTCTTCATCAAATCGACCTGACTTGCCATGAGTACGGTCTTGGCTATGCGTTGTTGTTGCTCCTCAATACTTTCGGTGGCGAATTGCGATGGCTTTGTAATGTAGCTCGTCGCACCGCCAAGGAGTGCCTCCAAGGTCTCCGGGGCCATCTTCGTGGCAACGGCACTTATAACTACGACCGGACAACGATAGGTATCTTCAATCTCTATATCGTGCTGAGACTTTAAGAGTATGTCGTAGCCGCCGCTCATCATCCAGTAGAGTGTCTTTAGGCCGTCCATCCGTGGCATCTCCAAGTCGAGCGTCATTACGTCGGGCTGGAGTTCAGATAACATCTTAAGTGCTATAACGCCGTCTTCGGCCGCACCGACTACCTCAAAGCACGTCTCTTGACCGAGCATCTTTGAAATAACGCTTCGCCACATAGGCTGGTCGTCTACGACGAGCACGCGCACCTTACGAAGTGCTATAACGCCGTCGTCAGAGAGCTTCTTATATACCTCAAAGCTCTTATGCTGACCAAGGCCGCAGTGGTTTATGACCTTCTCTAAATTCTTCTTATTATCTACGAGACTTAGAAATACCCGCTCTTCGTCTACAAAGCTCTCTTGGGATATCTCTTTTATTATATGGGGGATGTAGCCAAGCTTACCGTCTATCTCCTGACGGTCGAGTTTGAGGTGGTCTATCTTACGCATGCCCTCCATGATGAGTTCATGGTAGGAGCTTCGGAAGTTGCCGTTGCTATTTATATCTCTCGTAGTGACGAAACGAAACTTCCCCTCCTCCAAGGCAAGGGTGTGGTATATGGCCTCTTCGTTGTTTAGGTAATCGCCGGCCTTTGCCCAGACGGCCATACCTTCGTCAAAGTGCACCACGGCATTCTCCTGACCACTCGTTATGGTAAGGATACCGGTCGTCTTCGCAAGACCCCACATCTGTATCAGGTCTACGAGACTACTTTCATTTGGACCAAAGAACCCTTCAGATGACATCTTTCACCTCAAGAATAAACTTCGCCACGCTATTGTTTTTATTAAAGAATAGTAAGTTACTAATAATATTTTAATAATTCTTATTCAGGCCTATTTATTCTAATTAATTCCGTCAAGGAATTCAAGAACTTTTTGATATTAAAGGAGATTTCAGTTTTCAGGGTCTTTTTGAGGTGCAGGGGTGAGGTGCGAACCTCTATGGTCCGCACCTACTTTCATTTAGATCTATAAAAGATAATTTGTAGAGATTAATATTAAGTTATTATTTGGTAAAGTTATCATCTACCCACTGGCCGCTCTCGACGGTGCCGTTGGCGTAGGTCATGGTGCCCGTGCCATGCTTTTTATTCTTTACCCAATCGCCGGAGTATTTATCGCCGTTGGCGAGGGTGAAAGTACCCTTGCCGTCCTTTTTATGGTCTTTCCACTCGCCATCATATTCATTACCATTTGCCCATCTGTGAATACCTTTACCGTGCCTATTACCTTGCTTCCACTCGCCGACATACTTACCGCCGTTTGCCCACGTGTAGGTACCTATGCCGTACTCCTTATCATCCTTCCAATCGCCGACATATTTTTGGCCGCTGGCCAATGTCTTCGTCCCTTTACCGTGCCTCTTACCATCCTTCCAATCGCCTACATACTTACTGCCGTCTGCCCATGTGAAGGTACCCTTGCCGTGCCTATTGCCCTTCCACTCGCCGACATGCTTACTGCCGTCTGCCCATGTGAAGGTACCCGTGCCGTGCTTGTCACCGTCTTTCCACTCACCGACATACTTATTGCCGTCTGCCCATGTTAAGGTACCCTTGCCGTTGCGATAGCCATTAATAAACTCGCCGACGTATTTATCACCTTTGGCCCATGTAAAGGTCCCTGTGCCGTGTTGATAGCCATCCTTCCACTCACCGACGTACTTATTTCCATCTGTAAAGGTCAAGGTGCCTGTACCGTGGTATTTGTCATTCTTCCACTCACCTGCATATTTATCACCATCTCCCCAATACATGGTTCCCTCACCGTGCTTGTTGTTATATTCATACTCACCGACATATTTTTGTCCATTGGACCACGTGAAAGTCCCTTTACCGTGCCTCTTACTGTCCTTCCACTCGCCGACATACTTACCGCCGAATGAGTAGATCTCCGTCCCTGTGCCGTACCTGTAACCTTCTATCCACTCACCAACATACTCATTACCGTTAGCGTAGGTCTGCGTCCCTGTGCCGTGTTTTTTACCGTCTTTCCACTCGCCGGTATATTTGTCTCCACTTTGGTCCCACGTGTAGGTACCTCTGCCGTGGTATTTGTCATCCTTCCACTCACCAACATACTTATTTCCGTTAGGGTAAGTCATCGTTCCTGTGCCGTAAAATTTGCTGTATCTAAGTTCACCTGTATATTTTTGTCCGTTGAGCCAAGTATAAGTTCCTGTGCCGTGCTTCTTACCATCCTTCCAATCACCGGCATACTTCTGTCCTTTAGAGTAAGTCATCGTTCCTGTGCCGTGAATATACCCATCTCTAAATTCACCTGTATATTTTTGTCCGTTGGGCCAAGTATGAGTCCCTCTGCCTTGCTTTTCACCGTATCTCCAGTCACCGGCATACTTCTGTCCGTCTGCCCAAGTGTAGGTACCTGTGCCATGGTTCTTGCCATCTGAGTTATAGTTGCCACGATAGATGTCACCGTTATCGTAATGATTGACATCATAGTACCCCATGACGCTGTCGGGGTTCATTAAGGCAAGTGAAAAAACAAATAGAGCTATTATCAAATAAATTTTTTTCATCTTTAGATCGTCTCCTGAGTTTTTTATGTAATTAGTTTTAGCGGTTAAATCCTGTCAACAAAGAGAAAAGTTCATAGGCGAGGGGGCAGTGGCCCCGTAGCACAGAAAATAAAGATCTCCTGCGGCAAAGAAAATTGGTCGTATTCGAGGCGTGTGAGATATCAGGAGCGCGGCGTAGTTTTATCTACGTCAAGCGACTGATATCGAAACACAACAAAGAAGACGGGCAATTCTCGCGCCGCCCTATACAGGGTAGCGCCAAGAATTATAGTCGTTATTCCTACCGCAGATAATATCGAAGTAGGTCTTCTGGATTTGCTTGGTTATGGGGCCGGGCTTGCCTGTGCCGATTACCCTGTCGTCTACCTCACGGATGGGTGTTATCTCGGCGGCAGTGCCGGTGAAGAATGCCTCGTCGGCGATATACAACTCGTCGCGCGTAAAGCGCGCCTCTACTACCTCTAAGCCCGCGGCACGTGCTATCTTGATGACGGCATCACGAGTTATGCCGTCCAAGACCGTCGTTATGGGTGTCGTCTTTATTATACCGTTCCTTACCATGAAGATATTTTCGCCGCTCCCTTCGGAGACGTAGCCGTCTGTGTCGAGCAGGATGGCCTCATCGTAGCCGCCCTTAACGGCCTCGCGCTTGGCGAGTATGGAGTTTACGTAACTGCCGCAGACCTTGGCCTTTGTCATGGCGGCATTTATGTGGTGGCGGGCGAATGACGATATCTTCGTGCGTATGCCCTTCTCCATGCCGTCTTCGCCGAGGTATGCGCCCCACGGCCACGCCGCGACGGCTACACTTACTCGATTATCCTTTGGATACAAGCCCATCGAGCCTTCGCCGAGAAAGGCGATGACACGAATGTAGGCGGCCTTCAAATCGTTTTTCTGAAGCGTTTCGATTATTGCCGCGTTTACCTCGTCTTCTGTAAAGGGCATCTCAATCTGAACTATCTTTGCCGACTCGAAGAGCCGCTTTGTGTGCTCCTTCAGGCGAAAGACTATGGACTTACCGTCGTCTCCCTCGTAGCACCTGATACCCTCAAATACGCCGAGCCCATAGTGAAGCGCGTGCGTCAGTATATGTACATTCGCGTCCTCCCAATTAACAAGCCTTCCGTCCAACCAAATCTTCTTTGCCTTTTCCACGTGAATTACTCCTTATATGTTTTATGAATCCCAAAGCAGTATATAAATTTTATTAAAGAATAAAAAGAGCGACGCGCCGAGTACCAGAGCCGCTACGGCCTTTGGCTTACTCTGCCTCTTACAGAGTGCGATTATCGAAAGAACGAGTGCCAATCCTGCTATAGGATACGATGAAAAGGATACGTATGTAAAGATACTTTCCTTGGTCGTATCTGGCAGAGGCAGGCCTGCCCTCTCTGCCAGAAGAAAGGCCATCATCTCGACAAGTGCCAGCTTCGCGAATACGATGAATACCACCCACGCCACGATTGCCGTAACGAGCGAGAATATGGCGTAGTCGGTCTTTTTTTGTTTTTTGGCTTCTTTAGTGATGGTGGTGCTCCTTGGGGTTTATAAATATAAAAAAAGCATCGCGCTAAGTGATAAAAATAACATGCCCCCCAATATCACACTCAATACAATAGCTACTATGCTTTGTTCTTTACGAATTGCAACCACCACAAATACAAGGGAAGCAAAAGAAAGCGGGTACGACAGCGATGCTAATATTGCATATAATAATGACGGCTCTGACGTATTCCCTGCCAGTATTAAAAATAAAATAAGCACCACCCACGCCACGATAGCCGTAACGAGCGATAATATAGCGTAGTCTCGCTCTTTTGGTTTTTCTTCTTCTTCAGAGATAACGGGCCTCCTTAGTTTTAAAGACGGTGGGCGCGGCCCGGGCTACGGGGCTCTTTTGGTGGGCAGAGCCCGGCCTACGAGGCTATTTGTAAATATCACCAGGTAATTTTAACTTAATTTTATTGGTCTCAACATTATCTAAACCCTTAGCTATATCAACTAACACCACCCAATACTCGCCATCATGTTTATCTAACATGACAATAAGCTTCTCCTGATTAAACCAATGATACTCACCCTTCGGAAATACAAAATGTCGTAGTTTTTCGGACTCAACCCACACAAAGTAAGTTTTCTTTTCAACATTTTCAGGTGGGTAGATTGGATAACCAACATCTTCACTTAAACCAATATTCTTAAGAATACCTATTCGTCCACCCTTCTTCTTAAAAAGCTCGTATTCTTTGGCCATCACACCAACTCTATTGTCCAATGGTGATTTACTTAAATCATATATCAATATAAGATCACTTCTAACCTCTGGAGGAGCAAACCTTGGGTAAAATTTTTCATAAATAAGATAATTCTTGGTTTCAGAAAAACGAGGCCTATAGCAAAGAATGACATCAATTACTTCATTTTCTAACAAATCCACAATCGCTACTGCCGATCCTGCATTCTGTACGCCACCAAAAACAATCATGCGATCTTTTACGACGTTAAGGCTTACCACCTCAGTTATCATATTCTCTAGCTTTATCTCAGAATCTTTCCTTGAAACCTTATTGCTAACATCGAAAACAAACCTGCGCCTACCTTCTTCTAAATCTTCATCTTGAACAAGCTCAATCGCATACTTATCGCTTTCAGCACTCATATTTTCGTTAAATGCGAAAACCTCAACGCCACTATTAAGAACAAGCAGGGCAAGCACAAAGCAAAATATTCTTAAATATCTCATCTTATTATATTTCCCTATCTTTATTCAAACCCTTGCAGTTCAGCATGACAAAGCCCCCACCTCACGCGGCAAAGAGAAATCTTCGTAATCAAGGCACGCAAAAGATTGAGAGTGAGTCGCACTTTTATGTGCGTCGAACGATTCAATCTTGAAGCGTAACGCAGAGTACGGAGATTTATCGCGCCGCCCCTATTCAAAGACGGCTTTAACAGCCCTCCCAGGAAATTCTTTCTTATAAAAGCCAACGGGGTCTTTTATAACCACCCCCCCAACCAAGACATAATCAATCCCCTCGGAGAAACCATTTGGTTTTTCAACCGTTGCCATGTCTTTAACCTTCTTCGGGTCGAATATAATGATATCAGCGTCGGCTCCGCGCTGGATGCGCCCTTTGCGCTTTAGGCTCGGCACGCTCGCCTCCAACCTCTTTGCCGGCATTATCGTCATCTTCCTTAGAGCTTCCATGAGAGTCAGCTCACCACCTTCACGCACGTATACGGCAAGGGTGCGCGCGAACGCCCCGGCACCGCGCGGATGGTTATTGAGGGGTGGCTCGAGTATGCCGTCGCTCCCTATCATAACAAATGGCGCGCGCATGGCGAGTGTAATCTCATCCTCGGGCATGGCATAAGCCACGGCCAACTTACCGAGTTTTTTGTACTTATTAAAGCTCTTCTTCGTCAGCCTCTCGGTGGAGCCGCCTAATTTAAGGTCTTTATAATCTATGCGGAAACGCTTTTGCCAACCCTTACTGAAGCGTGCCGAGCTTAGATAGGTCGCCCAATAAGAATACGGGTATGTACATGCCGTAACGTCAACACCGTCTTTTCTTGCTTTCCGTAGCATCTCTAAGGAACGCTCCATAGAGAAAGTGCCGCCGGTGGAGTTTATGTGGTCTATATGTATGGCCGCACCCGTTTCTTTGGCCAAATCAAGGACTTCATTTAGGGCCTCTATATTCGTACCCGGCTCCTCCATATCGGAGTGGCGGATGTGAAAGAATACAGGTACGTTATGAGCTACGGCT
>DAOVKH010000052.1 GCA_030631875.1 Deltaproteobacteria bacterium
CGTCTACGGACTTTGCTATAGATATGTCGGTTGCGCCGACTACTATATCAACACTGCTCCTGCTGTTTCCAAGGTCATAGTCGGTTTGGTCTATTGCGGTAATCTGTGCCGTATTGGTAATGGTGCTTCCTGTGGTAAGGGCATCTACCTCCACGATTATGGTGAGTGTAACGACCGCGCTGTTTACCATATCGCCGATTGTCCACCTATCTTGAGCAAGGCTATATGAGCCTTGGCTGGCGGTGTTGGATACGTGCGATACGCCCGTTGGCAGGTTGTCGGTTAATTCAATACTCGTTGCGTCGTTTGGCCCTAAGTTAGTTACCGTTACGGTGTATGTAACTGTCTCACCCTCTGAAGGGGAGGGGTTGTCGCCGGTCTTTACTACTTCAATGTCCGCTCCCGAGACGCTTATATCGGCGGAGCTGGAGTCATTGCCTGATGTAGGGTCTGCCTGATCTGCCGAGGTTATGGACGCGGTATTTGTGATGGTCGTAAGGGATGTGCCCGCGTCGACCGTTACCGTTATATTCAGCGTGGCCGTAGCACCATTTAATATTGAGGCTATTGTCCACAAGCCCGTACCTGATACGTAATCGCCACCGCCGTCGTCGGAGACGTAGGTAACGCCTGTGGGGAGTAGATCGCTGGCAATGATATTGGTCGCATCACTTGGCCCGTTGTTAGTTACCGTCAGAGCGTATATGATCGTATCGCCTTCGCTTGGTGCCGGAGTGCTTACCGACTTTGTCACCTCAAGGTCGGCACTGGAGACCGTCATATCAACGCTCGCTGTGTTGTTGTCCGTATCCGGGTCGCCTGTCGTGGGTACGGTTGCTGTATTGGTGATGGTCGTTCCGCCGGTAGAGGCGTTGACTGTTACGTCGATCGTGAGTGTGGCGGTTACACCATTTGCAAGTGCGCCGACCGTCCATAGTCCTGTTAGGTCGTCATACGAGCCTTGGCTCGGCACGTCTGACGCGTAGGTGATATCTGCCGGTAGTGTGTCTGTGACTACCACGCCCGTGGCACCATTGGTGCCATTATTGGTTATGGTTATGGTGTAGGTTATGGTCTCGCCTTCGTTTGGCGTGGCATTATCTACGGACTTTGCCATGCTTAGATCCGCCCCACCTACGACGATGGCTGCCGTAGCCGAGTTATCTGAAGTGTCGGGGTCTGCCTCGGAGCTGGCCGTTACGGCCGCCGTGTTGGTTATGGTATCGCCTGTCGTGGCCGCGTCAACGGTGAACTTGAGTGTGAGTGTGGCAGTTGCTGTATTAATCAGTCCGCCGACCGCCCAAAGCCCCGTACCTGAGTTGTATGTACCTTGCGAGATTGTATCGGTTGCGGCGTAGGTTATGCCTGCCTCAAAGGTCTCGGTCAATTCAATACCCGTTGCGTCGTTAGCACCGTTGTTGGTTACGGTTATCGTATAGGTTATGGTATCGCCTTCGCTCGGTGTGACGTTGTCGACCACCTTGGTTACGGCTAGGTCTGCCGCGCCGATTGTTATATCGACAGAGTCGGAGTCGTTTGTTGCGTCATGGTCATGTTGTCCCCACGCAGTTATATCAACGTCGTTGGTTATGGTGGTACCGTCGGTGCCGCCATCTACCGTTACGTTAATGTTCAAGGTCGTCGTAACCCCGTTAAGGAGCGCGGCTATCGTCCATATGCCTGTTATGTTGTTGTAGCTTCCTCCTCCGTCGTCAGAGACGTAGGTAACGCCTGCGGGCAAATTGTCCGTTATCTGCAGGCCCGTCGCGTCGTTCGGACCATTGTTCGTAGCCATCAAGGTGTAGGTTATGGTATCGCCTTCATTGGGTGTGGCGTTGTCGACCGTCTTTGTAACGGCTATCTCGGTATTTAGATGTACGTCAAGGGTATCTGTCCTCTCCTGGGCTTCCTTTAGGCCGTCATCTTCGGATTCAAGAGCGTCTATGTAGGTAACAATTACCGTCTCGATGGCGATGACCTCAAGGACTCCGCTGTCTATCGTAAACGCGCCGTTGGTGGTGGTTAGCGAGCCTGTGAATATTCCGCTATCGACGCCCGTCTCGGTAAGCGTGATGACATTTTCGATATCTCCTGCGGCAGAGGTTACCTTGACGGTTACGGTCTCTATCGTAGCGTTCATAGAGTTCTCGTCGTTGTCGGTTACTTTTATGTAGATGGTCTCGCCGGGGTATATCTCGGTCAGGTCCACGGTACCGGTAAGGTCCGTTACAAAGTCGACGGTAGCCGTTGTAGGTTGCCTACCTGTGGGGAGTATCTCAGCCGTCATCTCGCCTATAAGGCTTGAGGCTTGAAGGTCTCTATCGATGGTCTGCGCACTTGCCGAGCTTCCGACAAAGAAACGTAGTGGTGTTGAATCTGTAATACCGGTGGAGGCCTTGAATATGTCGTAAGGTATGCGGAAGTCGAGGAAGTAGTCCGGCTCTCCGTCAAAGGAGGTGTCGGCAACGGTTACGTCGAAGTTGACTGTTCTGCTTATATCCTCTGACCATACGACAGTTTCGGCCTTGTCAGAGGGGTCTCCTATGCCGGTCTTTGTTGTATTTTCGGCTAAGTATACCTCATCGGTGATACCGTCTATCATGACGAGCCACTCGTAGTCGAGGTCGTCACCATCGGTGTCTATTACAAAGCCCCAGCCAAAGGCCCTTAGGTTATCGGGGTCGCTCTGTATGGGGCTGTCGTCGAGGCGTATGCGGAAGTATATGTAATCGCCGTCGTTGTACATGTAGGCCGACGGGTATGTCGCGTCTCCGGCTATGTCGAGGTATTCGCCGGGGTTGGTGTCGTTAATCGGGTCGTTAAGGCCGGCCGTTCCAGTATTGTCGGGCATTGCTATCCACTCGCTCGTGGTAGGCCAGGCGGCACTTGCCGTCGTCGCAACGGCCATGGCAAGGATGAATGTAATTGCTATGATTATTTTTTTGAAAGCAGTCTTCATATTATTAAGTCCTACTGTTTCTTTAGTATAATCCGCCACTTACAAGAAAAACCCAAGTAAAAAACCTTAAATAGTGATTACCCGTTAGGGGATGTAACCATCTGCTTTAAAGTATAAAACCCCATAGAACCGACAAGGCGGTCATGGGGTTTTAGAGATGCTTTTAAGATATATTGTTTGTAAGGAATAATTCTAATATATACCTTATAGTCTTACACTCATAATGGTTAAGTATCTTAACCACTTCGGCGGCCCTTCAAACCCTTCGAATATATTCGGTTGGGGTCAATGGCTCTGCGTCCCGGGCTTATCGCACCGGGTTGCTCTTGTCGGGTGGTGGCTATTTATTATGTCTTTAGTTGGTCTTTATTATTAATATACTCTCCTTGGCCTTTGTTGTTATATAGTGAAAATAAAAAAAAAGACATCCATCTGCCGACAAGGCAATTATGGATGTCTAAAGAATAAAGAATAAAGCGAGAATCTCTCGGCTATATTGTTCTTAAGACCACTTCGGCGGCCCTTCAAACCCTCCTGATATTTCGGTTAGGGTCAATGGCTCTGCGCCCCATGCTCTTCGCAGTGGGTTGCTCTTGTCGGGTGAATCTATATGTACTTAGAATTATAGCACTTTTGGGGTTTTTGTCAAGCGCTTAAGGGGTTATTGTGGATAAGTTGTTGGCGGTTTATTTTAGCTGAATATTGGTCGGTAGTGTTGTATAATAAAGAGATATTATTGCGAGGTAGAATGTCTATTAGAGAGATACTAAAATACCCCGATAAGGGACTTAAGGTTAAGGCCTCTTCTGTCGATATGTCAGGCGATATGTCGAATAAAGAAGCGCGTGTAGAGGTTCGTAAACTCATCGAAGATATGTTTGAGACGATGCACTTTGCCGGCGGTGTTGGGCTTGCCGCAACACAGATAGGCGTACCTATGCGTGTCATAGTCCTTGATATACCTCCTGACTATGAGGACGATGACGATCGCGACGGCTCTAACGAAGGCAGTGAAAAAGACCATGAAAGACGAGTATTTAGCTTTATAAATCCAGAGCTTACAGAGCTTTCAGGAGAGACGGTCTTTGAAGAAGGGTGTTTGAGCTTGCCGGGTATTACGGCAGATGTTAAGCGTGCCGAGCGGTTGAGGCTTACCGCTCTCGATAAGGACGGCAACATGATAGATATGGAGGTTGACGGCTTTTTGGCCGTAGCCCTTCAGCACGAGATAGACCACCTCGACGGCAAGCTATTCATACATAGGTTGAGTCGTATAAAGCGTGAGTTATTGCTTCGTAAGTACAAGAAGCTAAGGGTATTGGAAGAAGAAAAGAACTCAGATGGCCCTTCTGATAAGGCCGTAATATGACCTTGAACATCGGTGCTACAAAGGTCTTCTTCATGGGCTCTCCCGATTTCGCATTGCCTTCGCTTACCGCTATAATAGACGAGGGCTTCAATGTTGTAGGTGTTGCCACTCAGCCCGATAAGAAAAAAGGGCGTTCAAAGAAAGTACTTCCAACACCCGTCAAGGAGCTGGCACTCTCAAAGGGTATTGCTGTCTACGAGCCAAAGAGCCTCAAGACACCTGACTTTGTTGAGACACTTACCTCTCTTAAGCCCGACGTTGTTGTCGTCGTCGCTTACGGGAAGATACTACCAAAGGCAGTCCTTGAAGTAGCTCCACTGGGATGCGTAAATGTGCACGGCTCTATATTGCCGTCTCTCAGAGGGGCGGCTCCTGTGAATTGGTCTATAATAAACGGAGACGACGTTACGGGTGTATCCACAATGCTACTCGACGAGGGGATGGATACAGGGGCGGTCTTCTTAGAAAGCTCGACGTCAATAGGAGCAGACGAAACCGCAGGCGAGCTTACGGTGAGGCTCTCTACCATCGGCGCGGAGCTATTGATAGAGACACTAAAGAAGCTCATAGCGGGCGATATCACAGCCATAGCCCAAGACGACAATCTGGCAACATACGCGCCTATCCTCACCAAGGCAGATGGCCTTATAGATTGGACGCTCTCTTCGGAGGTCATAGTCAGGCGCGTTCGTGGTCTTTCTCCGTGGCCCGGGACTTACACGAAGTTGGATGGAAAGAAGTTTACCATACACAGGGCGCATTCGGTCGATGGGGCGAAGGCTCTCGGCGTTAGCGAGGCCGGTACTATCCTTGAGTGCAGAGATGATACTATAGTTGTAAGGTGCGGCGAGGGGAGTCTCTTAATAGAAGAGCTTCAATTAGAGGGTAAACGGCGTATGCCTGCCAAGGATTTCCTTCGCGGCTATGGCGTTAAAAATATATGTGAGAAGGTTTTTTCATAGAACCTAATCTTTGGAATCTAAGGTGTCTCTTATGAGCGATGCAAATAAAAAGATATTAAAAGAAGCCGTGACGAAGAATGGTGATAGCGCGGACTCTCAGGGTTACGTGCCGGGCAAAGGTCAAGTCTTCGCTCTGATAGCCATATGTGCTGTGGGTGTTGCCGCGGTCGGCTTTATAGCGTGGTATGTAACAACGATAGGGCTTTCGTCCATACATCCGCTACTGCCTTACATCCTCGGCGTGGTCATAGTAATCATTGTCGGTTTTGTATTCATAGGGGCGGTGGTCATAGCCCTCTCCACGGCGAGTAAGGGCGGAGGCTACAGGCCGTCTCCGATATTTAGAGGCCTGCTAATAAAATTCTTCCTGCCACTTATGGTTGTCGTGGGCTCTATCTTTAAGGTCAAGAAAATCAGGATAGAACGTGTTTTTATAGATCTGAATAACGCCATGGTGCGTTCGCTGGCAGTGAGTGGCAAGAAGTTCAGACCCGATAGGATTGCGATACTCATGCCGCACTGCATTCAATACGACGACTGCAGGATAAAGGTAACGAAGGACGTTATGAATTGCGTGAGCTGTGGTAAGTGCGAGATAGCCGAGCTGATAACGATATCCAAGAAGTACGACCTTAAGTTATTCGTCCTGACCGGAGGTACCGTTGCGAGGCGAAAGCTAAAGGAGCTTCGACCAGACGCCGCCATAGCCGTTGCCTGCGAGAGAGACCTTACGAGCGGGGTGCAGGATGCATACCCTCTGCCCGTACTTGCCGTAATAAACAAGCGCCCCAATGGGTATTGCCTCCAGACGGGTGTTGATATGGACGATGTCAAGGCCGCGATAATCGATATATTAGGGGTGGAAGAGGCCTCGACCGTAGAGGCGGCTTGATATTGACAAGTAAGCTCTATGTCAGAGGCAGGATTTGATATTTAGAACTCTATAAGGCGGGCAATTATTTTTTGCCGTATATAAAATAAACAAAGGATACTGAATAGAAAGATGAATTATATAAAGACAACTATACTCTTAGCCTCACTCACGGCACTCTTGGTCTTTTGCGGAGACGCACTCGGAGGCCGCCAAGGGGCGATAATAGGGCTCGTATTCGCCGCCGTCATAAACTTCGGAAGTTATTGGTATAGCGATAAGATAATACTCAGGATATATAAGGCAAGGGAGGTCTCTGAAGAGACCGACTCACAGCTCGTAATTATCGTCAGGAATCTGGCCGCCAGTGCGGAACTACCAATGCCAAAGGTCTATGTGATGGATAACCCCGTACCGAACGCATTCGCCACGGGGCGTAACCCTGCTCACGCGGCCGTTGCCGTAACGACAGGGTTGAGAGATCTCCTTACGATCGATGAGCTGATAGGTGTTATGGCGCACGAGCTTAGCCACGTTAAGAACAGAGACATCTTAATCTCCACGGTAGCGGCAACCATAGCCGGAGCCATAAGCTACATGGCGCAGATGGCCATGTGGGCATCTATGTTCGGCGGGCGTGATAACCGAGGCACGCATCCGGCCGTACTTATATTCATGATGATACTCGCACCCATCGCCGCTATGGTAATACAGATGGCCGTGTCACGCTCAAGGGAGTACGCCGCCGACAGGGGAGGTGCCCTTATGGCAGGAAGCCCACTTTACTTGGCTGAAGCTCTAAAGAAACTTGAATACTACAACAAGAAAGCCCCGTTGCAGAAGGTAAACGACGCAACGGCACACCTCTTCATCGTAAGTCCGCTCGGCGGCAGGGGCACTAAAGGTAGTACTATGCGCAAACTCTTCTCAACGCACCCGGCCACCGAAGAGCGGGTACGGCGGTTGAAGGCTATGGCCGGCATAATCTAATTCGGCTTCGAAAATTGCCCGTCTTTACGCCCCTAAATGGACGCCTACTTTGTCAGCCCTTCGGACTCTAATCCTCACGTACTCAGTAGTACGCTGCGGTTAAAGTCCTTGGCACTTCCTCGTATGCGCCTCATTTATGAACGTAAAAGGTGGTTAGTGGCTTTGATTCCCTATAGAACTTAAAAGTAAGCTTCACTTCTCATCCTCCCATAGCCTTTATTAATGCGTCATTCCACGCAAGCGGCCTCCCCTCTCCAAATCTGTCATCCTGAACTCGTTTCAGGATCTGCTTTTGTCTCTTCGTCCTTCGACGCACGTAAAAGTGCGGTTCGCCCCTTATATTTTGAGTGCCTCTACCTTCTCTCCTTCTCCCCTTGGGGGAGTTGTCAGTGGACACACAGGTTGGGGAGAGGGGGTCTTTTCTTTATTTTGATTTTACCGTCCGCCATCTTTTTGGTATACTCTTTCTTTGTCCGTACCTTAGACTTAGAGGAGGAGTTACCATAAAGAGTATACTTAAGAATATAAAGATAGTTCTCGTAGAGCCGCAGAGTCCTGGCAATGTCGGCAGTGTCGCGCGCGTGATGGCCAATACCGGCATAAAGAAGATGGTACTCGTAAACCCGTGCGAGCTTAGCCCTGATGGCGACGGCTACGCAATGGCCTGTAAGGCCTCCCCGCTGATTGAAAGAGCACAGGTCGTTGAGACTTTGAGCGAGGCCGTCGAATCCTCAGTACTTGTCGCGGCGACTACCCGCAGGCGCGGTAAGCTCCGCTATCCGACGATGACGCTCAGTGAGGCTACAGAGAAGATCGTAGCCGCTACGAGCGGCGGAAACGTTTCCATAGTATTTGGGCGTGAGGATAAAGGCCTTACGCGCGAAGAGGTCGCCGAGTGCGGCATGGTCCTTGAGATACCGACCGATAGCGGGTATCCGTCGCTGAACCTTTCGCACGCCGTATTTGCCGTATGCCACGCCATCTTTACGGCTACGACCCCCGAAGAAGAAGACCTCTACGGCGACTCTGCCGCCGTTACCATGAAGGAGCTTAATGGCATGTACGAACACCTGGAGAGCATGCTTCGCGCTCTCGATTACGGCGACGCTTCTTCAGACTCTAACCCCGACGAGGTGCTCCTCAAGGCCATCATGCATAACTTCAAGCGTCTATTCGGCAGGACGACCGTGATGGAGAGAGAACTCAATATGCTTCGAGGAATATTCAAGCGCATGGAAGGGCGGCTGTAGCCGCCTCTGATTGTTTTACCGAAAGACCGAGTACCTTGAACGCTATTGGTCTTAATATTTTTCGTAAAGTATCTGGCGGACGTTAGGGCGGCTGTAGCCGCCTGTATATGAATGTACCGTCAAGGGACTAAATACCTTGAAGTGCCACGGGATTTTCAATATAATAAGACTCTTTGCGTATAAAGTTTTGACGAGTACTCAATATAAAATAAATCGACATTAGAGGGGAGTTTGTTTATCTATGAAGAATGATAATTTTTTAAGGGCGTGCAGAAGAGAGGCGACCGACTTTACACCGGTATGGCTTATGCGTCAGGCCGGACGCTACATGAAGGAGTACATGGCGCTGAAGGAAAAGTACTCATTCCTTGAGATGTGCCGCACCCCGGAGATAGCCTGTGAGGTAACGATGCAACCCATCAATGCCTTTGACTTGGATGCCGCGATAATATTCGCCGATATCCTATTGCCTCTGCCTGCCATGGGCATAGACTTTGGCTTTAAGAAGGACCACGGCCCTGAGATATATAACCCCGTTCGCACAAGGGCCGACATAGATAATATCAAGGGTATAGAGCCTGAGGAAGACGTACCGTTCCTGCTGGAGGCCATAAAGCTCGTAAAGGGTGAGCTCAACGATAGTATACCTCTTATAGGTTTCTCGGGCGCGCCCTTTACGCTTGCAAGCTATATAATCGAGGGCGGCGGATCGCGTAATTACACATTCGCAAAGGGCATTATGTACTCGGACCCCGAATCGTGGCACGTCCTGATGACCAAGATAACCGACATCGTTATAAAGTACCTTAACGCGCAGATAAAGGCCGGCGTCAATGCCGTACAGTTATTCGACAGCTGGGTCGGGTGTCTTGGTCCTGCCGAGTACAGGGAGTTTGCACTGCCCTATACCAAGCGTATCATCGAAAGCGTCGATAAGTCCGTACCGTTCATAACCTTCTAGACC
>DAOVKH010000144.1 GCA_030631875.1 Deltaproteobacteria bacterium
ATCGGCCACCTCAAAGGGAAGGCGTCCGCCGTTCGTATCGCATAATACAATACAATCGGCTCCACCTTCGGCGGCCGCGCCTAATACCTTGAGCGCATACTCCGTATCATCGACATATGCGTCGAAGAAGTGTTCGGCGTCGTAAAAGACCGCTCCGACACGCTTCTTTAAATACTTAACCGTATCGAATACCATAGCGAGGTTTTCTTCGAGCGATACCTTAAGGGCCTTTTGAACGTGCAGCTTCCACGTCTTACCGACTATAGTTACGACTTTAGTCTCGGCCTTTAAGAGTGCTTGAACGCTTTGGTCTTTCGCCGGACTTACGCCCTTTCTTCTTGTTGCGCCAAATGCCGTGAGGGTAGCGTTCTTTAATTTATTCTTACGCACCTTCATCGCCTCAAAGAACTCTATATCGCGCGGATTAGAGCCGGGCCATCCGCCCTCGACATAGTGCATACCTATATCGTCCAGGGCACGGGCTATGCGCACCTTATCCTCGACAGAGAAGTTTATATCCTCAGCTTGGGTGCCATCGCGAAGTGTCGTATCGTATAAGACTACTTTTTTCTTCTTTATCGTCATAGATCTTCTCTTCCTAAAGTACTTCTTCCTTTGCTTCCTGCGTGCCAAGCTCAAAGGCCGCATGCAAGGCCCTTACGGCCTCTTCGGTGCGGGCTTCGTCTATAACGCAAGAGACCTTTATCTCTGAAGTTGATATCATCTGTATATTTATATCATTCTCTGACAAGACCTCAAACATCTTTGACGCAATACCTGCGTGGCTACGCATACCCGCCCCGACTATCGAGACCTTTGCGATATCGCTGTTGCCGATGACTTTACTCGCCTCAAGCTCCTTTGCCGAAGACCTTACTATCTCCATCGCTCTGTCGAAGTCGGCCTTCGTAACGGTGAAGGTCATATCGGTATGGGCATCGTGGCTTATATTTTGAACTATCATATCGACATTTATATCGGCTTCGGTGAGAGGCTTAAATAACTTTACCGCTATGCCCGGCTTATCTGGCACACGCAGAACCGATATCTTCGCTTCGTCTTTATTGTAGGTAATTCCGGCGACTACTACGCTCTCCATATCAGAGTCCTCCTTTGTGACGAGTGTACCGTCCGTATCTGTAAAGGACGAACGCACCATCAGCGTTACATTATATTTATTTGCGAACTCCACGGAACGCGTCTGCAGTACCTTCGCTCCGAGGCTCGACATCTCAAGCATCTCTTCATAAGAGATTTTAGTTAACTTACGGGCATCCTCACATACGCCCGGATCTGTCGTGAATATTCCTTCAACGTCGGTATATATCTCGCAGAGGTCGGCCTTCAAGGCCGACGCTATAGCAACGGCCGTCGTATCGGAGCCGCCCCTGCCGAGTGTCGTAATATTGCCATCTGAATCTACGCCCTGAAAGCCCGCGACGACCGCCACCAAACCTTCTTTAAGTACGGCGTCTATAGCACTCGTGTCTATAGATTCTATGCGAGCCGCCCCGAATGAAGAGTTCGTTGTAATGGGCACCTGGTAACCTAAGAAACTCTTGGCCTTACAGCCGATATCTTCAAGGGCCATAGCAAGCAATGCAATAGAAACCTGCTCGCCACTTGATAAGAGCACATCCATCTCACGCCCACGGTGCGTACCGCCGACCTCTTTTGCGAGACCCAATAACTTCGTCGTCTGACCGCTCATAGCAGATAAGACGACCACTACGTCGTCTCCATTAGCTCTTGCCTTCTTTACACGTTCGGCAACGACCTTAATCCGTTCGGTCGTACCTACGGAAGTCCCGCCGTATTTTTGAACTATAAGTGCCATCTTTATTTACTTGCGCCGCCTTCCGACCTTATGCACAGCCACACCTGCCGTATCTTCAGCCGCCTCCAATACCATCTCAGGGAGTGTTGGATGAGCATGCACAGTCTCCATTATATCCCTTGCGAAAAGGCCCGCGCGCATCACCACAGCTACCTCGCCTATCAGATCCGTTGCGTGCGCCCCTACGATAGAAGCTCCTAAGACCCGACCCTTGTCGCCAGCCTCGGTTATAATCTGAACAAAGCCGTCGGTCTCGCCCATTGTGAGCGCCTTGCCACAGGCCAAGTACGGGAAGCGTCCGACATTTATATCTATGCCCTCGGCCTTTGCGTCCTTTTCCTTTATGCCGACGCTTGCAATCTCAGGGTCGGTAAATATTCCTGCCGGTATGACCGAATAGTCCATCGTCTCACACTTGCCGAGTGCGTTCTTTACGGCAACCTCTGCCTCTGTGCTTGCGACGTGCGCCAAGAGCATGCCTCCGGTCACATCACCTATGGCGTATACCCCTTTGGCATTCGTCTCCATCTTGTCATTTACAGAAATACAACCCCTATCTACATCAACGCCTGCGTTATCAAGGCCTATGCCCTCGGAGTTAAAGCTCCTGCCGATACTGACCAAGACCTTTTCTGTCGTAAAGACCGTGCCGTCCTTGAGTGTCGTCTTAACTACTCCGTCCTCTACCACTTCGACGGAGTCGACCATGACCTCTTTATGAATCTCTACGCCCATGGCTTTCATGGATTTTTCAACGACCCTAACGATTGACTTATCTTCTGTAGAAAGTATTGCCGGCAGTAACTCAACTACCGTAACACTCGTACCGAAGCGCGCGAATATCGTAGCGAACTCGCATCCCATAACGCCCGCGCCAATGACGAGCATGCTCTTTGGCAAGGTCTTTAAGTTAAGTGCCTCGGTCGATGTTATGACGTTCTTATGGTCTATGGCAAAGGCCGGTATTAAGGCAGGCTCAGAGCCGGTAGCTATGACGATACCCTTACCCGCAATGACCTCCGTCGCATTACCCGCATCACTCGTAGAGTCAACCTTTACCTTACCATTACCCTCAAGTGCGCCCGTACCTTTTATGACTTGAACGCCGTTGGCCTTGAGTAATTGCCCTACACCGCCGACGAGTTTCTCAACGACATCATCTTTGCGAGAAACCGCTTTACTTAAATCAAAGCTAACGTCACCGACCGTAACGCCGAAGTCCGCCGCCTTATGCGCGGCCTTCAAAGCCTTTGCGGAATAATAAAGTGCCTTTGTCGGAATGCAACCTCTATTCAGGCACGTACCGCCGAGATTATCTTTCTCTATTAGCGCGACGCTTGCGCCCATCTGCGCGCCACGTATCGCACCGACGTATCCGCCCGGGCCGCCGCCTATCACTATCAGATCAAATTCTTTCATCACTATCCTCTCTAAGTACCTCTATCCTTCGTCTGTCATCTCCTTCGTGAGAGATGGTTACCTTTATTATATTGTCGGGCAAGTAATCGGCGCTACCTCCGGGACCTGCGGTTTCAATACGTTCAGCCCATTCTATTACACTCACCCCGTTACCGTAAATATATTCTTCAAGGCCGAGTGTTTCCAAATCGACCATGCCCTCTATCCTGTAAAGGTCTATGTGGTAGAGCGGCAACCTTCCGCTCTCGTATACATTTATGAGCGTATAGCTTGGACTCTTTACATACCCCTCAATGCCGAGTTCGCGCGCGATACCTTGGGTCAGTGTCGTCTTACCCGCACCCAACTCTCCGCTTAAGGTAACGACATCTCCGCCCCTTAAGGTGCTTGCGATATCTCGCCCTATCTGCTCGGTCTCTTCCGACGAATTGCTTTTGAGTATCTTCTTAGCCACAGCACCCTGTCTCTTTTACTACGCCTTCAAAGGCAGAGGGTATGAAGTCTATAATGTCGGTCGCGGTCAAGCTCGTCTGCCCCGCCTTAACGACTGCCAAGTCTCCGGCCAGACCATGCATATATACGCCAACGGTAGCCGCCTCTCTTAGGGTATAGCCTTGAGCTAACAACGCTCCGACCATCCCTGCCAATACGTCGCCCGCGCCTGCCGTAGCCATTCCTGCATTTCCGCTTGTATTTATATATGTCTCGCCATCTGCGTAAACGATTGTTGCCGAACCTTTTAAGACGACTACGGTACCTGTCTTACTTGAAAGCTCTTTTGCCGCACTCAATCTATCGGCCTCAACGACCTTGGTCGTTATATTAAGTAACCTTGCCGCCTCACCAGGGTGCGGCGTTAGTACGGCCTTTAAACCCTTATCGGTAAGCTTCTTCAGTAAAGCCGTCTTACCCTTAAATAGATTAAGTCCGTCTGCGTCTATCACGACGGGAATCTTCTTGCTTATAGCTTCTTCGAGCAACCCCTCTGCGTAATCAAGACTTACCGCACCAAGGCCCGGACCAAATACGAGTACGGACTTTCCTTTAAGTGCATTGATACTGTCTTCTAAAGATGCTTTGCCAAGAGTACCGTCGCTCTCTTCACTGAGAGCCACGCCCATAACCTCAAGTTCGAGCTTTGTATTATTTATGAGTGACTTAGCCATAGCAACGGTCGAAAGCCCGGCACCGGACTTCATAGAAGCCATGCCCGTCATAATAGGCGCGCCATCTTTACCCAAAGCACCGCCTATCGTTAAGACGTGACCATAACTTCCCTTATGCGTATCGGCACTCCTCGGCCTTAGGGTATCTTTAACCGTATCTACGTCTATCAGATTCCACTCAATAGATGAATCTTCTACCAGCTGAGACGGCAGACCGATATC
>DAOVKH010000026.1 GCA_030631875.1 Deltaproteobacteria bacterium
AGTATCGGCGGAGAGTTTCTTTGGTATGGTATCGCCTGCGTATACCTTTACTATGCGAGTCGCGAAAGAGTTCTTTCTAAGCTCCTTGCCTATGACCCCCAAACCCTCATGCGGCACCTGCTGGATTATAATTACCTCTTTCACCTGATACCTCTTTCTATAAAATTAAAAGACTATCCTAATTCTTCGATCAAAGCCTTGGCGACGTCCTTCATTGAGCTACGCTCGTTCATACTCCTTGTGCGTATGAGAGCAAATGCCGCGTCTTCGCTTATAGAACGCTCCTCCATCAAGAACCCCTTGGCCTTCTCTATTAAACGACGACTCTCGAGCGAGCCCCTTAGCTCCATGTTCTCACGCTTAAGGTCGTCGAGCTCTTCCTGCCTCGATATGGCAAAGCCGAGCGAAGATATTATATCAGCCCTCTCAAAGGGCTTTCCGATTATGGACATGACACCGCAATCTACAGCGCGCTTTAATATATCGTCTTCACGGTTGGCGGTAATCAAGACTACGGGTATCGCCGAAGTAGCACTTATCTCCTTTGAAAGCTCTATACCATCCTTTGAAGGCAAGCCCACGTCGATGATTACGGCATCCGGCTCCTTCTCCATACAGAGATCAACGACCCCTATGCCATCGGATGATTCAAAGACGACCTCATAATCGCTCCCTTCAAGTAATCCCCTCAACACATCTCTTATGGATGAATCATCATCTACAACTCCAATACTCTTCATTAGAAGAAGGCCTCCATAGTTAGCGCATTAATAACTATAGTATATAGATAGCAAGAGTCGTGCCAACGTAAAGGTGAGGTATTATAAGGGGTTTTCAGGGAACTGCTGCACATTCTAAAGACACTTCTGCCTACTTTTTAGGCACAAATGTCTTGGTAGTGGCCATCTCATATAGTTTCATATATCTCTCCACGGAACTATCCCATGAAAAATCTTCGGCCATAGCCCTTCGCCTGAGTGCCCGCCAAGAGCCTTTATCGAAGAATACTTTGAGGCTACGCTCGACACTCTTGACAAGTGCCTTGCCCGTATACTCCTTAAACTTAAAGCCCGTACCCGTGGCGGCCTTGGGCTTACCATCCCTATCGCCATGACCGGCAACGGTGTCGTCATCAAGATAGTCAATTACCGTATCATTGAGGCCTCCGACCGCCCTCACCACCGGTATGGTGCCGTACCTTAAGCTATATATCTGACTGAGTCCGCAGGGCTCATAGAGCGACGGCATCAGAAGGATGTCGGCTCCTGCCTCTATCCTATGGGCAAGCTCTTCATCGAAACCGATATGAACCTTAAGCTTCTTCGGATACTTCTTTACCGTCTCTTTTAAGAACTTTTTATAACGCTCTTCGCCCGTGCCCAATATAATGAGCACCATATTGAGTTTAAGGAGACCTTCGGCTATCGCCTCCTCTACTATATCGAGACCCTTCTGGTCTACCAAGCGCGAGACCATCGCCACGACCGGTGTGGCAGGGGGAACCTTCAACGAAAATTCCTTTAAGAGTGCCTTCTTGCAGACGGCCTTGCCACGCAACTCGCCGATGCCGTAATTAGCAGGTATCAACTCATCGCCTTCAGGGCTCCACTTATCGTAATCTACTCCGTTCAGTATGCCGAATAGGCGGCCTTCAGCGGCCTTTTCACCAAGTAGACCCTCTAAGCCCATGCCCTGCTCCATGCTCTGTATCTCTACGCTATAGGTCTCACTTACGGTCGTAATGACATCGGCGTAGACGATACCTGACTTCATCAGGTTAAGCTTACCCCAAAATTCCAGCCCATCTACAGAAAAGCAACCTTTTGGAAGGTTCGTCTTAGCGAAAGCTTCTTTCTTGAATATTCCCTGATAGGCCAGGTTGTGTATGGTAAATAAGGTCGCCGTCTTATTGAAGGTGGGGTCGTCTTTGTAGATGGTCTTAAGGTAGGCAGGTATCAGACCCGTCTGCCAATCATTGCAGTGCAGGATATCGGCCTTAAGCTTAAGTGCCAGGACGGCCTCCAGCACCCCGCGCGAAAAGAATATGAACCGCTCCAGATTATCCTTATAATCACCATCACGGTCGCCGTAAAGAGCATCTCTATCGTAGTAAGCGTCATTCTTTATGGCGTATACAGTAACGGCTGAGCCCTTTAGCTTTGTCATATAAAGCTCGCCGTCTACGATATCAGCCCCAACCGGAACCTTAATCGAAGTGCCGGTGGGTGTCATATGCTCAGAAACACCTCTATAGAGAGGCATAAAGACCGTCACCCGAGCTCCCTTAGAATCTGCTAAGGCTCTGCTCAACCCATCGATGACATCTGCCAAGCCGCCGGTCTTTGAAAGTGGTGTCATCTCCGAGGCGGCAATTATTATATTCTTCGTCATAGTCATACTTTCCATCTCAGTATTATTAATGGTACGAAGCCTTAAATCTAACAAAAAACCCACGCCTTGGCAAGGCATAGCACTTCTTTGAGATTGCCTAATATAACGCATATATGTTATCTTAGAGTGATAGACCTATGCCATACTTAAAGAACCTAAACCCCACACAACGCGAGGCTGTAACGCACGACTCAGGGCCACTCCTTATCTTAGCCGGAGCCGGCAGTGGTAAGACACGCGTACTTACCACGCGCATAGCGCACCTTATCAGAGATAAAGGCGTTGCCCCTGAAAATATCCTTGCCGTAACCTTCACGAATAAGGCATCCAAGGAGATGCGAGTACGCCTTAAAGCACTTATCGGTGATAAGGCCAAGCACCTGTGGCTCGGCACATTCCACTCCCTTGGGCTTCGTATGCTCAAAGAGCATACGCACCTGCTGGGTAAGGGTTCTCACATAACCGTCTACGACAACGACGACCAATTAAGGCTCGTCAAATCCGTCATGGATACGCTCAACATCTCCATAAAGGCTACATCTCCGAAGGCCATACTCAACCGCATCAACCAGGCAAAGAACGAAGATATAGCACCGAGTGATTACCTTGAGTTCCACTCGGACTTCTTCTCCAAGCGAGTCTCCGATATATACACCATATACCAAAAGAAGTTAGCCGAGATGTCGGCACTCGACTTTGGAGATCTGATATGTATGCCGCTTAAACTATTCAAAGAACACCCTAATGTACTTGAGGCATATAAAGTGCGCTTCGAGCATATACTTATAGACGAGTATCAGGATACAAATAAGGCACAATATATGATGATGGATATGTTGGCCAAAGGCCACCGTAACCTCTCTGCCGTCGGCGATCCGGATCAATCCATATACGGATGGCGCGGTGCCGATATCAGCAACATCCTGGGCTTTACCGGAGACTGGGGTGATGCTACGGTACTTAGGCTCGAACAAAACTATCGCTCAACCGGCTCCATCCTCAAGGCGGCCAATGCCGTCATCGAGAACAATAGCGATCGTTATGAGAAGAACCTCTGGACCGAAAACCCCGAAGGCGAACTGCCTATATACGAAGAGTGCGCCGACGAAAAGGAAGAGGCGCGCAAGGTTAGCTCCATAATAGGGCTCGGCGTATCACGCGGCAGAAGTTATAAAGACTTCGCGATATTTTACCGCACAAACGCACAGTCGCGTACCATTGAAGAACAATTCATACGCAGTTCCATACCATACGCCATAGTCGGCGGCGTGCGCTTCTACGAAAGGAAAGAGGTGCGCGATGCCCTATCTTACCTAAAGACCGTCGTAAACCCACTGGACTCGATAAGTCTTAAGCGTATCATCAATACGCCGGCGCGCGGCATAGGTGCCGTAACCCTTAAGGCCGCCGAAAAATTATCCGAAGAGCGGGGAATTCCGCTATACGAGGCCTTTAAAGGGGCTCTCGAACAACGGGTCTTAAGAAAGCCCGCACTTGCTACTCTCATAAAGGCAATCGATAAGGCACGCGAAGATCTTCTTAAAGTACCTCCACACGAGATAGCCATGCGCCTCATGGAAGAATCAGGCTACTTGGATATGTATGAAAAAGAAGGCACCGAAGAGGCGATGGCAAGGGTCGAGAATATTCACGAATTCATATCGGCCATAAGGGACTATGAGAATTACGGCACGGCAGAGAACGACATCCCAACACTCGCTAACTTCCTGGAAGAAGTATCGCTCATAAACGACACCGACTCCTACGAAGACAACGCAAACCGGGTAACCCTAATGACCATACACTCGGCAAAGGGGCTGGAGTTCCCCGTAGCCCTAATTATCGGAATGGAAGAGAGCCTCTTCCCTCACGCAAGGAGCCTTGACTCCCCCGATGAGATGGAGGAAGAACGCCGTCTCTGCTACGTCGCCATGACGCGCGCCATGGAGCGCCTATATATGTTCTCGGCCCGGACACGTAACGTATACGGAGAGACCCGCTATCAATCGGCCTCCCGTTTCATAGACGAGATACCGATAAACATGATTGAGCTTAAGGGCGATAACCCCGGCTTTGGCAGTGCGCGTGGCCAGGGGCGCGAGTACAGAGATGATTCTTACCTTGATAGTATATCCGTTCCCAATGACGGAGAGCGCCATTACATAGCCGACGACTCGCAGGCAAACCCCTACTCGGAAGATGTCTACTCGGAAGAAGATTCTCATAGTAGCGATACGTTACGCATAGGCATGAAGGTAGAGCACCCGAGCTTCGGCCTCGGCATAATTCAAGCGCGCCAAGGCACGGGCGAAGACGCGAAGCTTACTATAAAGTTCCAACGCATAGGTATAAAGAAACTCATCGCCAAGTACGCCTCCCTTACAGAGGCAGGGGTTTAAGGCACAAGCCGCAACTTCTCCGTCCCTCTCTCTCAAAGTATTTGAAAAACCACCGCTATATATGATAAATATATAGGAATCCAACGACTTGGAGGTTAATCAAAGATTTTCATGAAAGACTCCACCCCAGGAAAATTACAGCAGATAACCATAGCACTGATACTCGCATTTACCTTCTCCTTCGTAGCATTCACCGTCGAGGCCTCTGCCAAAGACAACCGAAGCGACGAGAGTGTGCGGGAATTACTCGAAGACCTGTACCTTGAGTACGAGGCCGTCGAAGAACGCCTAATCGAACTTAAGGAAGGGCTGACGGAATTACCATCAAACGAACAAGGCCCGCTTACGCCCTTTACCGTCACCATAAAAAAGAAGAAGAACGACTTTTATCTAAACTTCGTTGAGATAAAAGAAAACGGCTCTCCATTATGGAGTCATATATACACACCCGTTGAGAATAAAGCCATGGAGGAAGGCGGACGCCATCAGTTCTTCAAGGGAACTATCTCCAAGGGCAAACGCAGGCTTACCATTAAGTATCAATACAGCTACCGAGCAGATAAAACCCCTTATAAAGAAACCATCAACTGGAAGATCGGGGTCGATAATGAACCCGTCTTCATTGAGATACTCTTCACCAAAGAGGGTTCGGATCTGATAGCAAGACCCAAAGAACTGTATATCATAGATAAGAGTACCTATGAAGAAGACGAATAAAACCTTACTCTTCTCATTGATACTTACCTCTGCCCTCACATTCTTTACCGTCGCTCCCGCGCCGGGCGAAGAACCACATACCACAAAAGACAGCTCAACGAAGATCCGCTCCACTCAATACGACACAGATACCATCAAGTTCCTCTATAAGACAGGACGCTACATGGAATCAGCCGTCGCCGCCAAACGAATACTGAGTGGCGGTGAGGACTTCCCCGGGCGTAACCAAGTAGTGCTCATAAAATGGCTCTCGGACTTAAAGCTTGGCTACACAGACCTGAGCTTTGGTTTTCGTTCGGCGACCTTCGCGGACTTACCACAGCTAAAGAAGGTCTTTGAGATACTTTACCGCAGAGGCGACTACGAGACCCTCGTAAAGCTCTCCGAGGGAGTTAAAGGGCCTCTGGCACGCTACTTTCAAGGTTTGTCGCTCTATGCTAACGGTAACTTTAACGAGGCCGAGAAGAAACTCTCCAAAATACCCACGTCTTTCGACCTGTACGCCGACGCAGAGCTGGTACTCTCGCAGATAATGATCACGCGTGAAGATACGGAGTCAGCCCTTAAGCACTTAGACCTTGCCCTAAAAGCCGCCTTAAAGACAACTAAGAAGAATAAGGACTTAGCCCTGATAGACCAAATCCACCTGAAGACGGGCTACGTGCTCTTTAACATCGGCAACTATAAAGAAGCCGAGACAAACTTCAACCGCGTCGCCCGCTCAGACGAATTAAAAGGCCTTGCCGCCACGGCAAAGATCTGGTCAACGATAAAACAAGGCGACTGTAAGGGGACGTTAAAGGGTATCAATAAATTAAAACCGCTATCCACCTTCAACAAAGACTCTCAGGAGCTGATGATACTGGAGAGCTATTGCATGAACAAACTCGGCGCCAGCACCTCGGCACTGGCCTCCCTCACGCACACCATAGACCTCTTTCAGGCACTTGAATCAAGCTACGCTACCGTCTACATCGGCGGACACCTGCCGCGCGGAATCATAGAACTCTTAGACCCCTTACAGAGAGACTCGCAAAGTATCGACGACAGAGAAGACGCACCTGAAGACTCATCCCTTGCATCCTCTCAAGCCCTCTTCTTCTTAGAGGGTATCAAGTCTGCGGCCACAGCCGATGACAGCACTATACTGGCACTTGCCGAGGACAACTACCGAGCCTTAAAGACGATCGCCTCGCTATACAGGAAAAAAGAGGAAGAGATAAAGCTCCTCGCCGGTTCTCTGGCAAGGAAGGTCAAGGCCAAGAGAAGTACCCTCATATTCGTACAAGAACACTCCGTCGCCATAAAGGAGAAGCTAAAGAGACTCTCTTCACTAATAGAGAAAAAGAAGAGAGGTGTTTTATCCTCAACACCACCTGACGCAAAGGCCGATATAATCCGGCGTTGGGGAAAACACCTGAACAGAGCGGTAACCAAGCTCGAAGAAGATGTCATAGATATCGTAATGCTCGACGGAGAGGAAGGTGTCTGGTATATGAACAACACGCAGTACTGCCAATTCCTCTACTGGATGGCCATAGACCCGACGAAGACAGGCGGCCGAGCCTTGGAGAGTGACCCCCTGGACAACGAACTCGGAGTAATCGAGAAGGTTATCAGGGACTTAGAGACTACATCTAACGGCGGCGAGACACCTTACGACATACTCTTGCCAAGACTCGCCCCACTGGTAAAAGAAAAGAACAAGGACGACGAAGCGCGCCTGAAAGCTCTCCTTAAACTGGAGGATACTATACACAAGAACCGAATCATTGCCGAGAAAGCAACCGAAGAGGTTCGCCTTGAGATAGAAGATATCCTTGTCAGAAGGGCCGGCCTCATGCGCTTTGATATACGTTCGGTACTCGAAAAGGCCTTCATGCTACTGCATGATATCGAGAACGAAAAAGCAAGGCAGGTAAGGCAATGAACTCTAATATAAGAACTCTAAATATAAGCACCTTCATATTACTTCTTTTAACTTTCGTGGTCTTTGCCTACGGCTGTAAGGCCGCCCCACAGGTAAAGGTCGTAGAGCCTTCGGCCAACGAAAGCCTCGAAGAGCTCGACGAGTACCTCGACATGATAATCAATACAACCGAAGACTTTCAGGCAAGCACGCTCAATATGCTCATAGAAGATTACTTTAAAGAAGAAGACCGGTTGCTTCAAAAAAAATACGGCTACCACGAGAAGCTAAAGAAATTATTCGACGCCGGGCGCATAAAGACGGCTCCGGTAGAACCACGCGCCGACCACTCAACGCTCATCAAAAAACTCCAATCCCTCTCTACGCGTTATCAGGCACGGGCAACGATGGAAGGTGTTAATTACAGTATCGGCTACGCCCTCTTTGAGAGCGGCAGATACGATGAAGCCATGGCGGCCTTTGAAGGGTTCATAAGCCAATACCCGTCGAGCAGGCACGCCACTGAGGTATCGTTCAGGCTCGGTGAAATGTACTTTGAAGATACACGCCTGATAGAGGCCGAAGAAGCCTACGCCCGTGTACTTAAAGACGACAGGTCGGTCTTTTACGATAAGGCTCTCTACAAGACGGGTTGGACACACTATCGCCTCGACGAATTCCAGGAGGCCGTCGATTACTTCCTGCGCCTGATAGAACGCCCGGAGGAGAGCGGATTTGCCGAGGCATCGGCAAAGGCCATAAAGGAAGAAGCCTTCGAAAATACCGTCAAATCCCTCACGCACATGGAGATACCTAATGAGGTACGGCGGGAACTTCGAAAGATTAAGAGTACAGAGGTTGGCGAGAGAGTGATAATGATGCTCGGCCAAGTACTCTCCGAGCAGACACGCCACAGAGAGGCACTGAAGACATACTCGCTCTTTGAAGAGTTATTTGAGGGTAGCCCGCTTCGCGCCAAGATATACGCCATGCGCGGCGTAACGCACGAAAAACTTGGAGAAGATAACTTAGCCACGGATATAGATGAGAGTATCGTAGAACTCTTCAACCCATCGACCGAGTGGTACGTCGAACACTTTAATGGCGATGCCGACGACCGCAAAAAAAATGCCGAGGCCAAGGCCTATACCGACGCTATAGTCTCAGAGATACTGATGACGACGGCAACGACGGCTCACAACGACGCGCGACTGAGTAGGAGCACTAACGCTCTCGAAGACGCTATCTCTACCTACCGTCGAGTCATTGAATACTACCCCGTATCGGATACAGCAAAGAAGGCTCGCCTATTATTGGCCGAAGCCCTCTTCGATGGCGGACGCTACAGCGAAGCAACCGCCATGAATGAAGAGATAGTCGCCCTATATGAGACCTCGCCTGAGGCAGAGGCCGCGGCCATGAACATACTAAGCGGCATTGAGCTCACCATAAAGACACCGACCTATGATAGGACCAAGGTCTTCAAGACCATCTCTACTACCGAGATATTACTCAGAAAGAACTATCAAGGCAACACAAAGTTAGAAGGCCTTCTCTACAGGATATCGGCCCTATACATAGACCTTGAAGACTATGAAAAGGCACGGGTAATCTTGAGCGAATTAACGGAAGGCACAAGCCCTGCCCGAGCCTATAAGATGATAGGCGACATATCGGTATGGGAGAATAATGAAAGCTCTGCCATTATGGCCTACGATAAGGCCATAGGCTACGGAACTAACGTTGAGGTAGAAAAGAAGCTCTCCGAGATGTACTACGTCATGGCGATGAGGCTCGAAGAGGAAGGTAACGAAAACGAAGCCCTTACGCATTACTTCAAGACATCGACGACAATGCCCGGCTCACGTCAGGCAAAGGACGCACTTAAACGCGCAGGCTACATATACATAAAAGACCGTGACATCGGCGGGCTTCGCACCATCATCGATATGGTGGAGAAGAATCATCCTGCCTCACGCACGCCATTTAACCTCTTGGTTGAAGCAGGTAAGGGATTTGAAGAGGATAAGAGCATGGTTCAAGCAGCAAAACTCTTTGAAGAAGCGGCCATTGCGGCCTCTGAGAACTCACCCTTTGATGCCAACAGGCTTGCCCTTAAGGCCGCCGAGGTACTCAGCACTGCCGGGGAGAACAAACGGCTCGCCGAACTCCTTAAGAGACAAATCGGTGATAAAAATATCGCGGAGCAGTCCATGCAGCGCGCCCTCTATATGCTCGGCAAGGCCTACATGGATGACGGTCAAGAGCGCGCAGGCATTAAACGGCTTCGCCAATCAATAGAGGCAGGTAGCAATGAGACACCCTTCGCCCTTAAGGCACGCTCTACGCTTGCCGATATAAGGCTCGAAGAATACCTGCTACTGCGCATCACCTCACCCTTTGAGAAGACCCTTAAGAAGAAGGAAGCTTTTATGGTCGAACTCTTAGGCGAGTACAAGGCCATAATAAAGGGCGCTTCGACAAGGTTGCTGGCAAAGGGCTTCTACAGTATCGGCACACTCTTTGAGGACTTCCGAACGGCACTCATAGAGTCGGAGCGTCCAAAGGGGTTGAGCACAACAGAGCTTGAGGAGTATGACTTCTTGATAGAAGAACGCGCATACCCGCTCGAAGAAGAGGCCGTCGAGGCCTTTAAGGCATCCCTTAAGGCTTCGCTCAAAGCTTCGGGCAAGGGCACAAATCTATTTACGACCAAGGCCATTGAGAAGCTATCACTGCTTCGCCCTGCTCTCTACGACAGAAGCTCCGCCAATGGAACGCCCGTTCGCCCGATATTCATAGAGCCTCGTATGATAGAAGTAGTCGACTTCTCAACCAAAGAGAGCTCGGCGATAGAAGACTTCAAAAGAGGAGTAACACTCCTTAAAGAATCTTCTTTAGCAGAGTCCTCCCTAACTTCGACGGCTATATTACGGGAAGCCGTAAAGAGCTTCGCACTTGCCATAGCACTCGCCCCTGACTTTACAGAAGCCCATTACGGCCTTGGCCTTACACTCCTGAGGCTTGGAGACTTAAAGTCGGCAAAGAAAGAACTAATGTCTACCCTGCGCTCACCGCTTAAGATACCGGAGGCCTATAACGCACTTGCCATAATCTACGTAAAAGAGGATAATATCAAAGAAGCCGTCAACTCGCTCATCTATGCCATCGCCCTAAAGGCGAATGTAGAGTATATGATCAACCTCGGTAACCTCTACCTATTGGATCGAGAGTCGGCTTACGCCCTTGCGCAGTATGGGCGCGCCGAAGAGATAGACTCAAGTAACGTTCACCTTAACTACAATATGGCATTAGCCTTACTTGAAGAAGGTCGCGCCGAAGAGGCACAAGAGAAACTTGATAATCTCTCATCAATAAAGAATGCTCGCAATGATATAAATACTACTGACTTAGAAAGCACCGTAGCAATTACGCTCGTGGCAACGGGAGACGTAAAGGAAGCACTCATAACATTTACCGATATCGCGGCAAAGAACCGTTCCCTTGCCGAGCCGAATAAGTATATAGGTATCATCTACGAGATATACCTGGAAAACTTTGATATGGCCGTAATACATTACCTTAAATACATTGCCCTAAACGGGAAAGAGGCTGAGACTGTACGCAAGTGGGCAGATATCGCCAAAGAACGTGGAGGAGCAAGGTGAAGATTGCAATAATTACAACGCTCGTTACTGTACTTGTTACTGCGCTCTTTGGTCTTGCCTTATTCATTCCTTCAGAGGCTGTGGGGCAACCAAAGGAAACGCAAACCATCGTAGAACGTGTCATAAAGATAGAAGGCTCTATAGAAAAGCCGCGCGTCATATTCATAGTACCGAAGGCACGCCTGTGGCGTGCCGACATAACAGAAAAGGACTTTACCGAAGAGCTACTGCGCCCTATGCGTCCGAATAGATAGGGCCAAATTACGACTTAAAAACCAAGGAGGATTTACAGAATGGATATGTTAGCAATATTCCTTAAAGAAGGAGGTCTCTTTATCTACCTGATACTCGGCGTATCGGCCATCGGCATGGCGGTCATAGCCGATCGCGTCATCGCCCTGATATTCAGGTACTCGATAAATGCCTCGCTTCTCTGGATGAAGATAAAGAAGGCCCTCCAAGAGGGCGATCCGAAAAAAGCACAGAGCTTTGTGGTCGAGGCCAAGGCACCGGTGGCGAGGATGTTCTCGGCGGCCATAGCAAAGTACGGTAAGAGCGAAAGAGAGATACAGAACACAGTCGATGAGATATCACTTGAGATAGTACCGGTAATCGAAAAGCGTGTCCCCTTTCTCGCTATGATGGCGAATATCGCGACACTCTTAGGGCTACTCGGAACAATACATGGTCTCATTCAAGCCTTTCAGGCCGTCGGTAACGCCGACCCTTCACAGAAGGCGGCACTCCTGGCAAGTGGCATCTCCATTGCTCTATACACGACGGCCTTCGGACTCGTCGTGGCCATACCTCTACTTATAATGTACTCGCTCCTGCAATCACGGGCGCACAGGCTCATAGATGAGGTAGACGAATTCTCTGTAAAGATAATGAACCTTCTTATACATTCCGGGGACAGGAGAAACGGTGGCAAAGGTACCGACACGCAGACGTCATAAGTCTACTCTCGACGAAGAGATAAACCTTATTCCGGTCATGAACCTCTTTATGGTCTTGATACCGTTTCTGCTTCTTACGGCGGTATTCGCCAAGACGGCGGTCATAGATATATACCTGCCCGCGGCCGCGATTGCGTCAAATGACAAGGTCGTCAAGAAGGCCGCCAGTGCGCCTACAATCGTCCTTACCATACACGTCACGAAGAAGGGCTTTAGATTCACGGGGCTTGGCAAGGGTATCGGCGAGATTAAGACGGCAAATAACAAGTACGACTTTACGGCTCTATCGAAAGAGCTCGTTAAGCTCAAGGAGAAGTACCCGACGAAAGAAGAGGTCATACTCTTGTTCGAAGCGGCGACATCTTATGAGGTAGTCGTCAAGATGATGGATACGACGAGAGAGCTTATAGAAAAAAAAGGCGAGAAGAGTACGCGCAAGCACCTCTTCCCGCTCGTCTCGGTCGGGCAGACCGAGGTTAAAGATAATAAGAATAAAGAGAAGTAAAGGAACTTTCTATGCCGGCAAGACCAACAA